>JALVEA010000190.1 GCA_027008665.1 Thiotrichaceae bacterium
GATTAGATGCAATATCATTTGAATATGTATCAATATGATCAATTATGGTTGGAGTAGAATGCTGAACTACAACCTTAGTTTGAAACATTTTAACCATTAAAGCAACATTGTCTTTAGGTATTAACTTTTTTTCAGGCTGATTATTTAAAGCAAGGACACCACTAATTAGCCCCGCATGTAGTAAGGCTGAAAAAATGAAACCAATTAAATGATTCTTCATTTTTGATGACCTTGAATGGTAACAATGGAAAACTTTTCAAGATGGTTTAATTTAAGTAAATCGATTACTTGAACAAAATTTTTAAATGCGACTTGTTTATCAACACGAAGGATAATGGGTGTATTTTTATCGAGTCCCTGTAAAGCTTTTGATAAGCTGTTTGAATCAATGGGTTTGTCAGACAAATACAGCTTATTTTCAGCATTGATCACAATTTCAAGATTTTTTTGGCTATTTTCTTGTATTGTTTGTGAACTTGTCGCCTCAGGCAAATCAACTTCGATTAAACCTTGAGAGATAAATGTCGCAGTTGTAAGTACAATCGCAAGCAATACCAGCATGATATCAATAAAAGGAATGACATTAATTTGATCAAATCGCTTCATTGCAAGGCTATTTCGAGACTGTAAGTAGGCGAACACAATAAAGCTAACATTTTGCCTGTTTATTTTGTTAGATTTATTGTGTCCTCTTACCTATAAGGCTTATTTTTCTTGCAGTTCCCTCCATCTTGCATTAAGAACATCGACTTTCCTTAATAGAGCGTTATAAAACATAATCGACGGAATAGCGACTGCAAGCCCTGCTGCCGTGGCTTTTAACGCCAACGACAACCCTGTCATAATAGTGTGAACCTCAACCTTTCCACCTTGACCCATATCATAAAACGTCAGCATGATACCCACTACCGTTCCTAATAGCCCGATATAAGGCGCATTCGCACCTATTGTAGAAATAATAGTCAGATGATTGGTTAGTGAGATATTTAATTGATCAGTATGATGAAAATCACTGAGTTTTATACGCGAGTAGAAAATATATCGTTCGATAACAAACCAGAGCATTAAAAAACTCATCAGTCCCAGTATACCAAACACCATATAATCTAAATTATGCTTAAGAAAAATCATATTAGACCTAATTAATTAGAAATTTAAATAAATACTAAACCTTTTTTCATCTGATTATGAATTTTTTGTTTGAAACCTTTAGTTGATGGTGTAGGTGCGTTTAATATAAGCGTCAACAATTTCCTGAAAATCAATCGCGATTTGATCACCTTTTAGGGTGACTGTTTTTACACCGTCTTCATAGACAGGGGCAACGGGTTTTTCTCCCGTCCCTGGTAAACTAATGCCAATATTGGCGTGTTTACTTTCTCCAGGGCCATTAACAACACAGCCCATGACGGCAACTGACATTGTTTCTACGCCTTGATATTGCTCACGCCATACTGGCATTTGATCGCGTAGATAAGATTGAATATCTTTTGCAAGGTGTTGAAAATAATCACTGCTGGTACGTCCACAACCGGGGCAAGCGACGACTTGTGGTGTAAATGAACGGAGTCCCATTGTTTGTAAGATTTCTTGTGCAACAATGACTTCTTTTTCGCGCGGTGCTTTAGGCTCTGGTGTGAGTGATATGCGAATGGTATCACCAATCCCTTGTTGTAGTAGGATCGATAAGGCGGCGGTTGAGGCTACAATACCTTTACTACCCATGCCAGCTTCTGTTAATCCTAGATGCAGGGGGTAATCGCATTGTTGCGCTAAGTCTTGATAGGTGCGAATTAAATCTTGAACCCCGCTAAGTTTGCAGGAAATAATAATTTTATTATGTGGCAGACCGTATTTTTCTGCTTGTTGAGCACTGGATAATGCGGATTCAATTAGCGCATCATGCTGTACTTCTGCAATATCTCTTGGTTGTTCTAATTGTGCATTTTGATCCAGTTTACGTGCTAATAATTCTTGGTCTATCGAACCCCAATTAACGCCAATACGCACCGCTTTATTGTATTTGACGGCAAATTCAATCATTTGTAAAAACTGCTCATCGCGCCGTTTACCGCGCCCTACATTGCCGGGGTTAATACGATATTTAGCAAGAGCCGTTGCACATTCAGGCACTGCTGTTAAAAGTTTATGACCATTAAAATGAAAATCACCAATCAAAGGCACATTACAGTTCATTTTGTCTAAGCGTTGGCGTATCTCAGGCACTGCTTTGGCGGCTTCAATATTATTGACCGTAATACGCACTAACTCTGAACCTGCATTGGCTAATTCATAAATTTGTTTTACGCTACGAATCACATCGGCGGTATCGGTATTGGTCATGGATTGAACTACAATAGGAGCACTCCCTCCCACAGTAATTGTATCTATTTGAACAGTAACCGTTTTATGGCGTGAAATAGAGGGCATTATCTAGTCCTATGGCTGGTTTTTGGTGGAGTGATATTAACAGAAATATTGTTAAGGGATAGTATGCTAAAATCAAAAAATGAAACTACACCAACAATGCTTTAACACCCCAACTAATGGGCGCAATACCTATAATATTACTCAAAAGATTGAACAAATTATCTCTGAAAGTGGTATTAAAACAGGGTTGTGTCATGTTTTTATACATCATACGAGTGCTTCTTTGATTATTACTGAAAATGCTGATCCTGATGTGCGCTATGATTTAGAAACTGTTTTTTCTCGCCTAGCCCCTGATGCTGACCCTGAGTATCGACATATACTTGAAGGCAATGATGACATGTCCGCACATATACGCAGTATTTTAACGCAAACTGAATTAACGCTACCCGTGAGTGATTACCATTCTGGATTAGGAGTGTGGCAAGGTGTGTTTTTATGGGAGCATCGTACAGGATATTTTCAAAGGAAAATTACAGTAACGGTGACGGGAGAGTCGGGACTATAAAATAAGGATGATAATTTATTAATGAACCGTAAAAAATACGTACAAGAAAGCCAGCGTTGGATTATTAAAATAGGCAGTGCTTTACTAACTCAAGATGGTAAAGGGTTGGACTATGCGGCCATCACTGATTGGGCAGAGCAAATAGCCCGTCTACGCCAACAAGGAATTGAATTAATCCTAGTATCATCAGGAGCTGTTGCAGAGGGTATGTGTCGTATGGGTTGGACGAAACGTCCTTCTTCCTTACCCGAATTACAAGCGGCGGCA
>JALVEA010000191.1 GCA_027008665.1 Thiotrichaceae bacterium
AGGCTTCAGCTTTTCAGTGAGCTAATTAACTGATTTTGTGAAATTATTTCAATGTGGTGTTGTTGTGCCTTTTTTCTATCATTTTCGGTATTGTAGCCCCAGTTTGCGAGTTTTAGTTTTATTTTTATTTTTTTTAATTGTTGATTGTTTTGAATATTGATTAAAGTAGGGAGTCGGTCTTCTATAAAAATAATATTTTGCTTAGGGTGTTGTTTAGATAGTTGAATTAATGTTTCTTGCTTACTCATTTTAGCTTCCATTGCATAGATGCAATGATCAGCAATATTAATTTTATTCGCTTGGAGAATTTGTTTTACAAAGCGTTTTTGTTTGGTGGTGATAATATACCAAGTGCTATTAGCTAATATTGCTAATTGTTCTTTGATTCCGCCGAAAAGTGGATTCATTTCTAACCATTGCTGGGGAGCTTGCGAAATCCAATGATCGCGTATATCGCCAAATAATTGTTTTAATTGGGGGACTTTTAGCTTATTGGATTCAATGCAGGTTTGTATTTGTTGTGGGTAATTTTGCAAAAGTGATTCAGGTCTTACTTTAAGATAAAGTAGCCGTATTATAATAATGGCTTCATAACCTGTTTCTAATAATGGTCGTACACGGCGAAAATCATTGATTAGGTGATTTGAAGGGAGAGAAGTGGGCATGTCTTGCCAGATGTTTTGAGCAGCTTTCCAGCCTGTTATCGCTGTTTCAATGGCGCTATCACAGATAACACCATCAAAATCTAAGGCGTAGATTAGTTTATTATTTTGATTATTTGATTGCATATATTTTAAACTATAGACATTCACTTATTAAATTTCATCTTGATCACTGAAAAGCTGAAGCTTTCACTCCTGTTATCAGGAAATTATTTATCTGAAAAAACTATATATCTTTTTGATAATTATGAAAATAAATAATTACTAATCGCTTGTGTGATTTCATCTCGCCAAAGAAAAGCGATAAGCCCTGCGGAGGCTAACCAAGGACCAAAGGGCATCATATTATTAGTTTTATCACTTTTCATAGACATCCAGATAACACCAAAAACTGCGCCAAAAAGTGAGGCAACAAAGATTGTAAAGGGTAAAATTTGCCAGCCACCCCATGCACCTAATGCGGCAAGAATTTTAAAATCACCATATCCCATTCCCTCTTTTCCTGTTATTAAACGAAATAATTGAAAGATACTCCAAAGTGATAGATAGCCAATCATTGCCCCAAAAACGCTACTTTGTAAATCAACAAATAAATGTTGCGAGTTAATCGCAATACCCAGCCACATTAAGGGTAAGGTGAGGTGATCGGGTAATAATAGGGTTTTTATATCAATAATAGAGAGGGTTATTAATGTCCATGTTAAGACTAATACGGCTAATGTTTGCCATGTAAAACCAAATTTCCATGCAATAAAAATAGAAAGTACTGCAGTAAATATTTCTATAAGTGGATATTGCAATGAAATCCTTGTTTTGCAGGATGAACATTTTCCTTTTAAAAACAGATAACTAAGTACAGGAATATTTTCTAATGCGGTGATCATATGCCCACAGTTCGGACAGGTAGAACGTGGAGTCATTAGATTGAATTTTTCTTCCTTTTTATACTCTTTTTTAGCGGATTCTTCACTTTGAAGAAACTCGGTGCATTCCTGATGCCATTCTTTTTTCATTATAATAGGAATACGGTAAATAGCAGCATTTAAAAAGCTACCAATAATCAGTGAGAAAATTCCAGTGAAAATTAAAAATAAAGTTGAGTTTTGTTGCAGAAGATCGATTAAATCCATTTTCTAGTTCCAGATTAGCTAGTTTTAGACATATAATTATTGATTAATATGGCAGATATAGGAGATATTATTTTTTTCTATCTCAATATATTTCCGTCGTTGAAGTTCATTAACCAAGAGTGCAACTTCTTCCTCATCTAATTTTTTTCCAAAAAAAGAATCAATACTATTTTTTAGTGAACTTACTGTTTTAGGTTTTGCCTTCTGAGATGACAGTCTTTTTAATATTGTCATAATTTTTTCATTGTTATTAATAGGAGTATGATATTTTTTCAATATTGGAATGTTCGTCAAATCAGTATTTCGTTGAATCCAAATGCTTTTTTCCTGAAGATGCTTGATTAAAGAATCATAACCTTTATCTTTTGATATAATATGAAAATGTGCTTTTGGATATTGTATGGATAATTGACCGATATAAAAAGTAATATGAAAATCTAAAGCATTGGGTCCAATGGCAGATATTTTTATATATTCTGCGTTTTCACCCAACTGTTGCATTGCAATCACCATCTCATAAGCAATTTTATTTTGATTCGCCCCAACAAACACAAATACTTTAATAGGATTAGGATGATCAAAGAGTATT
>JALVEA010000192.1 GCA_027008665.1 Thiotrichaceae bacterium
CTTAGAAGGAGTAAATAGTATGTTAGCAGAAACAATACAAGGCTGGTACGCCGAGGCTGAGGCAAAAGGGGAGGCAAAAGGCAAGGCAATAGGCAAGGCAATAGGTGAGGCGCAAGGGAAAATGCAGGGTGAGCTAGAAGGAAAAGCGAAGAGTCTTATTTTTTTATTAGAGACTAAATTTTCTACTTTAAACCAAGAACAGTTAGATTGTATTTTTGCGCTAGAAGAAAAACAGATAGAAGAAGCAATGCGCTATATCTTTGCAGCATCCTCATTGGATGATATGTTTATCTTTATTAAATCCCTGCTATAACATAGTCTCTTTTATCTAGTTGATCAAATTAATGCTAATCATCAAGCACTAGTTTAAAACCTATCGCCTTGTCTCCACGCGTACCACAGCCTGATGCCTGAACGAAGGAAAACCGTATGTTCGGTGGTGTGGGAGGGATAATGGACGCAATTCCATTATTCCGACCCGATCTTTAGCTTTTTTCTAGTTAGCAAATTTTATTTGGTAATACTGTTTGGAAATTCTATTTTCATACTACGCAAAAATAGTATTAAATTTAGGAATAATAAATTGACTAATAAAAATAATCATCATGAATTAGCGATCATAAACTATGAAGTGACTTATGAAGCTTTAAGAAATAAATATTTAGAAAAGCTACCATGGAAAATAAGAGAAACTATGGAGGAGTTGTTTTATAGCGTAAATAAAAACCCAAAAAAAACAATAGAAGAATATGGAAAAATAAAAAGAAAATATAAGAATAATCCAGTTTTGCTAAATTATTTGGCAACAGCATACTCGTATGATAGAAATATAGAAAAAGCAAAAGAAATAGTGATAAAAAACTATGAAAAAAATAGAGAATATTTATTTGCAAAAATAAACTATTCTCAAATATGTCTTGAAGATGGAAATTACGAAAAGATACATGAAATATTTGATGGAAAATTTGAATTAAAATTATTATATCCAAAACGTCATGTATTTCATATTGATGAATTTTTGAATTTTAATTCAATAATGGGGTTGTATTTTTATAGAATAGGAAAAATAGAGCAAGCAAAGCTATATTATAATATGCTTAAAAAGATTGAGCCTAGAAATATCCATACTAAAAGACTGAAAAAGTTATTATACCCATCAATATTTAGGCGTTTGCTATTAAAAAGACCAACAAGACCACATAAGTCGGATCATGAATGAGAGCTAGTTCAACCTTGTTTTAGACGGCCAGAGCCGTCAATATAAATTACGAGGCTAGAAAAAAGGAGTGAAAGCTTCAGCTTCAGCTTTTGCGTTCTCCTAGTTACCAGCCTCGTAACTAGAAAAAAGGCTTTGATTCTTTTATAAATCTCTTAACTTGTTTGTCTTTTCAATACTAAGTCCTGTTGTTTTGCAAATAAATTCTATATCCATATTTGCCAATAGAAGGTTTTTAGCGGTTTTTATCTTTTCTTCTAATTTTCCTTTTTTAATTCCTATTTTCTCTCCCTCTTCGATTCCTTTAAGCTTAGCTGTATATAAAAGGGAAGATTTATATATCTTATTCTCTTCTCTTCGGTTATAGATAGCTCTTGCTTTATCGTCTAATTTCATAACATCAAGTGTTTCTTTTGCTTCACTTAATCCTTTTGCTTTAAAATCACTTTTTATTTCTTCATTTTTTAAAAAATATATCCATTCATCAAGGCTGTTTTTAGCAATATCATTAAATTGATTAATTCTTAAAATATAGTATTCAGGATATATATCTGCAATTGTTTTAATGCAAAAATCTTCTTGTTGTCTTTTTGATGGTTTTAAAATATCATGCTTTTTATACAATCCTCTAAATTCAGTTTTTCCATAATAGATATAATCCTCACCTTGACCTAAAGCAAAATAGACAATATTAACTGAATATACCTTTTTAATATTTTTATAACCACTATCACCTTTAGAAATATATTCTGTTATAAGTTTAGATGAGCCATAGAGCATTCTTTGAAAATAGTCAATTTCACTACTGTATTGAACTTCAATTAAAATAAGTTGCTCATTTTCATTTTTAGCAAGTAAATCAACTCGATTAAATTTATCTTCTTCGTTTTCTTGATTGGCTTCACTCTCTAAAACTTCTTCTATTTTTACATCAAATTTTAAAAGTTCAGTTAAAAAACCTTCTAAAATAACAAAATTTGCTTTTTGCCTTAAGATTTTTTTCATTGCCCAATCAAAACTTACAAGTTTTCTAGTCATTATAAAACCTTTTTAAAAATTATTATAATTGAATGCATTTATTGATTTACAACGATAATATCAACAAATGTATCGTAATAGGCTGCGCCATCACCTATATCAGTTCTGCTTTGGTTGTCAATTAAAGCATTGGCGCTTTGTCCTGTCGGGCTTGATTGACACCATGCGCCTTTATCGGTACTTAATACGCCTTTGGCAATATCTTCTGTAACCTTTGCTTTTAAAATAACGTTACCTTTGTGATTGCTAAGTTTGACTATTTGTCCTGTTTCAATGCCTAGCTCTTTTGCATCGCTTGGATTAATTTCAACTTGCTGTAATGCCATAGAACCTGCTTCTGCACCAAAAAAACCATTAGTGCGCTGGGGTGAGGCGGCTGTGATTAGTTGATAAGGGAGAGGGCGATTTATATTTTCATAACGTGGTAATCCATAGCCGTATTGTTGTTGTAATGCTTGATTATAAAAGGTGATTTTATAATCCTTTGGCATATCGGAGAGCCAAATATGTTCAGCGTCTAAGGTGGGGATAATATCGTCTTCTGCTAAATCTTTAATGGTTTTTTGATGCCGTTGGCTCAAATCAAACGCTTGTTCTAGCAAATCCTCATCGCTGTCTGTAAAGGCATTATCATTAAACCCAAAATATTGGCTTAAACGCCTAAATATTTCCGTATTGGGTAAGGTTTTTCCAACAGGGTCAATAACGGCATGAGCGCGTTGTATATTACTATGACCATAGGCCGCATAGACATCATCGTGTTCAAAATGACTGGCTGCGGGGAGAATAATATCGGCATATTTCATGCTGTCGGTCATTGTTAGATCACAACCGACAATAAATAATTCTTTTAGACTTAATGCTTGGCGCATTTTATTTTGATCGGGATGAGTAATAACAGGATTGTGATTATAAATAAAGACCGACTTGATGGGGAT
>JALVEA010000193.1 GCA_027008665.1 Thiotrichaceae bacterium
CTGAAAATAGAGCGCCTGCTCGCATTTTACGGTCATCAAACAAAACATCATAACCTGCATTTAATAACTCTTGATATAATTTATCCGCAGCGATTTTAACCTGTTCTGATTTATTATAATTAAGTGGCACTAGACTAATTTGAAAGGGAGCTAATGCATCAGACCAGATAATACCCTTATCATCAAAATTTTGTTCAATACTCGCGGCAACTAAACGAGAAACACCAATGCCATAGCAACCCATGGTCATAATCTCTGCTTTACCCTTTTCATTTAATACGGTTGCATTGAGTCCTTTAGAATATTTTTTTCCTAGCTGAAAAATATGCCCTACTTCAATACCACGCAAAATAGATAAAGTCCCTTGACCATCAGGGCTAGGATCACCGTCCACAACATTGCGAATATCAACAAACTGCGCTTCAGGTAAATCTCGTCCCCAATTAACACCTGTTAAATGCTTTCCTTCTTGATTCGCACCACAAATAAAATCAGCCATTTTTTGCGTCGAATAATCAGCAAAAATAGCAATATCTAATCCAATTGGCCCAAGTGAGCCTGATTTGCATCCTGCCGCCGCTTTTACCTGTTCTTCACTAGCAAAGGTCAATGGTGTGCTAACCCCTTTTAATTTCTCTGCTTTAATTTCATTTAATTCACGGTCACCTGCAATTAATAAAGCGACAATGCTTTCATTTTCACCTAATACAAATAAAGTTTTAATAATTTGCTTTTCTTCCACCTTAAGAAAAGTCGCAACCTCTGTCACGGTTTGTTGATTCGGTGTATCAATAATTTGCATTTCTTGCGATGGTGCAGGACGCTCACCCGCAGGGGCAATGGCTTCGGCAAGTTCAACATTAGCGGCATAATCACTAGCCGATGAAAAGGCAATTGCATCTTCCCCTGAATCGGCTAATACATGAAATTCGTTAGAGGCACTACCACCGATGGAGCCTGTGTCTGCATTCACTGCTCGGTAATCCAATTCAAGACGCTCAAAAATACGACAATAGGTGTCGTACATGCTGTCATAAGTTTGTTGCAATGATTCTTGGGAGAGATGGAAAGAATAGGCATCTTTCATTAAAAATTCACGCGCACGCATAACGCCAAAGCGTGGACGGACTTCATCACGAAATTTAGTTTGAATTTGATAATAATTAATTGGCAATTCTTTATAGCTTTTCAGCTCTTTACGCACATAGTCGGTGATGATTTCCTCATGCGTCGGCCCATAACAAAACTCTCGCCCATGACGGTCTTTAATACGCAATAACTCAGCGCCATACTCCTCCCAACGCCCTGATTCCTGCCATAATTCCGCAGGTTGAACCGATGGCATTAATAACTCAATAGCCCCTGCCTTATTCATTTCCTCACGGATAACCGCCTCCACCTTACGCAATACTTTTAAACCAAACGGTGCCCATGTGTATAAACCCGATGCAAGACGACGAATCAAACCTGCTTTGAGCATTAATTGATGGCTAATAATTTCCGCATCAGCAGGGGTTTCACGGAGAGTAGAAATAGGAAATTGAGAAACTTTCATAGAGATAGATGCTTTTATAAAGAATAAATAAAGCCCGCCATTATACGTCGAAAACCTATTGACAGAAAGTATTCATAGAACAAATAAAAATACTTAAAATGCTTTACTGTATTTTCCTGAAATAACAATCCAAAACTCGTTTTGTTGACATTGCTCGATTAGCTTTTCTTTTATTTTAGTCGGTACAATAATTTGTCCCCAAGTCAGCTTGCCTATCTTTTGGCTTTTTAGAATATAAAAGGGCATATTTTCTTTCACTACCGTTCCACATTTTTCACCACGTGGGCCTTTTCTTACATTTAAAGCAGGGACTGCCACTTTTCTTATACCAGCAAGTTCCTGATCAATAAAACTCTCTAAAATGGGAAGATTTTTTAAGGCATCAGGGCGCAAAATAGGATTTAGCGGCATTGGTCTAACCTTACTTTTAACCGCCATTACTGCATGGCTTTGTGCAGAATTTCCAGCTTTTACAAATCCAGATGCAAAAACAAAAGTATAAAAATCTTGTAAGAGCAAGTCTCTATTGGCGAGATCTCCTCCATCCCATGTCGTTGCATGACAACCTGAGCAATATTTGGATAAATAATTTTTTCGCAATGCCATAAAATCACTGGCTATTGTTGCAGGGCCTTCAATGATTTCTTCAGAAAAGCTTTTTAAATCATACTCAACCTCATGCTGATCTTTTATTGCATCAGTTAATTTTCTCGGTCTCCCATTAAATTTACCGATAATAAAGATGCCTTTTTGCTTAGATTTATACCCCGTATCATCTACAAACCAAATCGCCCCATCACGCGCAACTGTCATTGCAACAGGAGAACCTAAGGGTCGGTAAGGAGAATAGCCAAACCACCCCTTAATCAATTCTTTTTGCTGTGCCGAGCGAGGCATATTTTGCAGATGATCTTTATAAAAAATCTTTTCATAAGGAGAGTCAATATTAGAGCGATTAATGCCTTTTTTATCCGACCAATAAAAAGCATCTTTATTCTTAGATAATTGAGGTCTTCCTTGATTATCTACGTCAAAATAAACAATTCGATGCCCAGGAGAGCGATAACCATGAAATGCAATGATTAATTTCCCTTGTAGATCAGGGAATAGATTTTGATCTTCAGGGTAATACAACATTCCAAGCGGTGCGGCATGGGGTGGAAGTAATACCCAAGGCTCTTGATAAATACCTTCGCTATTTTGATGACCTGTTTGGCATTTAAAACCATTATAATTTGAAAAAGCAGGGGATTTATTCTCAAAATTATAACAATACGGCCAGCCATAATGCTTGTCTTTTTCAATAATATTGATTTCCTCAAAAGGTGAAAAATCACCTTTTAAATCCATTGCATTTTCAGCTTGAATCAATGTTCCTGATTTTTTATGAATGGCAAGTGCCATAGAGTTTCTTAAACCTTTTGCCAATACACTATAGTTTGGCGACCAGCTCATTTCCCCTGTTCTTTTATAAAAGCGTAAGCTAGCAGCGGATGCGGTAAAACGACAGGCTTTATTTTTATCTTCTAAACATTGATCCGAAGGTGCGCCAATATTAACAATTAGATTAAATTCTTTATCAAATACGAACAAAGTCACAGGGTGTTTGTTTTTACCATTGGCCATTGGTAGAC
>JALVEA010000194.1 GCA_027008665.1 Thiotrichaceae bacterium
GTTCCCAAATGGGAATTTGGGAACAAGAAAACCAAGAAATAAACGATGCCTATTATTTTGTTTTATACTGTTTATGACAGCTAGCGCAGGCTTTTGCTGTTTTTTTAAATTGAGCTTTAATGGCTGTTTCATTACCTGCTTTAGCGAGTGTTGCTAGTTTTTCTGCTTCTGCTTGTAAGGTTTTGTATTTTTTCTCGAAATCTTCTTTGTTTTTCCAAATTTCTTCTTTTGCATTACTATCATCGACGTGGTCTTCACCAGATTCTTTAGGAAAGCCTTCTAATAAATTAATCTTAGATATTGCTTCTAAGCCTGCTGCGTATTGTGCAAATGTTTTGGCATTAAAGTCGGTTTTTCCTTTTACCATTGCGCCCATTGGGCTGAGATACCATTTATAAATTTCCATTGTGGCGCTACGAAATTCAAAGGATTTCTCGGCGGAGCGGGAGTTTTTATTAAAATGGGCAGAGTGGGCAAAGCTGATAGCTCCCCATAATGTTAAGGTTAATATACTCGTTGCGGTTAATATTTTCATTGGTGTTTTCATTGTTATCATTTTCCTTTAGGATTTTTTTGCTGTTTTAGAGTTGAAATTGATTATTTAAACGATTTTAAACGACTACAAACTGTCCCATCATGCCTTGGTCTTCATGTTCTAAAATATGGCAGTGGTACATATAAGGGTGGCTATTATCGCTATAATCGGTCATTTTTAAAATAAGTTTAACCGATTCATTCGGTGGAATCATGACCGTGTCTTTAAAGCCTTTTTCATTATCCGCAATATTATTCGCACTGCCATTACGTTCTATTAGCTGAAAATGGGTGGCATGAATATGGAAGTTATGCACCATGCCCATGGTATTTGTGACTTCCCATATTTCAATCGCATTCAGTGGTACGGTTTCATTAATGACGTTCATATCCATTGATTGTCCGTTAATCACCAGTCTTCCCCTATTACCTGATAGGGTAAAGGAACGTGTGTTGACAGCATCGTTTGGATTGAGGGCAGGTAGAGAAATAAGGGTATCAGGTAGGGTGTTACTGATCGTTGCGACGTTTTTAATCTTAGCAAGGAATAAATTTTTACCGCTGTTTTTATCCATAAAAATCTCTTCTTTGCCTATATCTTGTGAAAAATCGACTACAATCTCAGCGCGTTCGGCAGGGCTAAGGCGTAATTGCTTTAATTCCACAGGATGCTCAAGAAAGGAGTTATCAGTCGCTATTTGTTTAAAAGATTTACCTGATGCAAAAGCAAAGTTGTAAACGCGTGAATTAGAACCATTGAGTATTCTAAATCTTATTTGTTTGGCTTCAAGATCGATATAAGGTTTAATCACTCCATTGACGATAAAGGTATCGCCTTTCCAGCCCATCATTCTATCCATCCGAGTCGGGTTGTAATTAAATGAATGATCACTATTAAAGGCACGGTCTTGAATAATCAGTGGTATATCATCTATACCATAGCGATTAGGTAGGTCTAATGATTCACTTTGATCATCGTCAATAATGATTAAACCTGCCAAGCCGTTCATGACGTGTTCTGCTGTTTTCCCCATAAGATGCGGGTGATACCAATTGCTACAAGCCGTTTGATTAACGGTATAGGTACTCGTCCATGTTTCGCCTGATTTAATTATTTGATGCGGCCCACCATCCATTTTAGCGGGTAGATGCATCCCATGTCCGTGCATAGTGGTCTCTTCACCAAGTTTATTGCGATAGTTTATGGCAATTTTATTCCCCTTTCTAAGGCGTAAGGTAGGCCCAAGATAGTTACTATTAATACCCCATGTAGCGGTACTGCCACTGCTAAGGAAATTGCTACTGCCTTTTTGTAAGCTTAGGTCATAGCGTATTACTCCTGCATCTATTACACCTTTATATTCCTCTGGGATAAAGAAAGATTTTTGGAACTCGCTGGAATTGCTTTGTTCTGATGCTCCATTGTTTGATGATGTCTCGTCATTATTTGTTGTTGATCCGTCATTATTGGATGACTTGGTTTCATTTGATCCCCCTCCACAGGCGGATAAGCCTAATGCAGTGGCGATGGAGGTGGTCAAGAATTGTCTTCTATTCATATTCTTCTATTTCTTTAAAATTTAAAATTTAAAATTAATTTCCAGAATCGGTGGCTTTAGCCCCGTTAAACGAGGCTAAAGCTTGGACTCCTGTTTGTGAATCTATGAGAAGTTTATGAGTTTAAAACCATGCCCTCACACCGATAAGCCATTGTGTATCTGAGGTTTTTTCATTTGCTTCTTTTGCAAAATCGGCGGTTTGCCCGAATTTTTTACTAAAATTCACACCGATATAGGGGGCAAATTCACGTTTGATTTCATAGCGTAAACGTAAACCTGCTTCGGCAGTAGACAAACCAGAACCTACCTCCATTTCAGGATCAGATTTTCCATAGGCGGTCAATTCCACTTCAGGGGATAAAACGAGTTTTTGAGTGAGCATTAATTCATATTCAGAACTAATACTGAGTTTAGAATGCCCTTTTTTGCCAATGGCAATGGAGGCATCGGTTTCAAAGTAATAAGGCGCAACACCTTTTATGCCAAACTCCGCATAATTACGCTTTGCATCGGGTGTTGTGTCGTGTAAAAGACCGACTTGAAAATCCCAATAAGGATCAATGGCTCGGCTATAAAGGGCAGAGGTTGAGGTTTCTTGTTTGCCATCGTTGCGTTCACCTGATGATTTGAGCCAGAGTTTATTTAAGTCTTTACCAATCCATGCGTCCGCCTCCCAAACCAGCGTGGGATTACCTTCTTTATCGTTGTCCGTTATTTCTAATTTATCGATCATTATTTTGGTGAGTAGGGGATCGTCTTCCATTGCCGCAAAGCTGGGGCTGACAAGTAATAATCCGAAAGCAAATAAACAAATACGGTGTGTTTTTAATAATTTCATCATAATCTCCTAAGACACAATAACTTTGCGGAACATGGCAGCCATGTGGTACAGCAAATGACAGTGATAAGCCCAATTCCCTAATGCATCGGCTGTCACCTGATAAGAAATTTTAGAACCCGGTTGCACAATCACAGTATGTTTGCGTGGCATATAATTAGGATCGCCTGTTTCTAGTTCGCTCCATAAACCATGTAAATGCATGGGGTGGTTCATCATGGTGTCATTGACAAAGGTAATGCGTACTCGCTCGCCG
>JALVEA010000195.1 GCA_027008665.1 Thiotrichaceae bacterium
ATCTGTGAATAATATTGTGCATTTCCAGCTTCATTTAAAAAAGCAACAGGGACACAGAAAAAATCATGACTTCGACTGAATGCAATTTTCCGATTAATAATCTCTGTGTGTACTCTGTGATACATCGTCTCAGAACAAATAAAATCAATATCATGAAATAAAATAACCGCAGTCTTAGCCAGTTGCGCCCCAAGATCACGGGCATGACCAATACTAAAGGCACTGTTTTGTGCTGCTTTATGCGAGTAAAGGGTTACATTCGAATAAGTCTTTATAAATTCAAGCTTTATTATTTCCTTTTTCTCACTTCCATAATCAATAATTAAAATATCGATAAGTTCTGTAGGAAGGGTGTCGAGAATATGTTTAAGACGTGCAATACCTTGATAGACTTCAGGTGATAATCTTAGTGGAATAATGGCGGTGAGAATTTTTTGTGACATTGTATTTATTTAAAGTGAGCGGATTTATGATCATTATTGCCAGTGGAGTCCCATCCTGCAGATATTCAGATATTAAATTTCCATAGGAGTCCAAGCCTAGGCTTGGGCGAACCATTGAATTCTTTATAATTTCTGGAATCGGTGGCTTTAGCCCCGCTAGACGAGGCTAAAGCACTCGATTCCGAAGAAATTTAATATCTGAACATCTATAGGATAGGAAAATTACCCAGCCTAGGCTGGGTCTCCTTTCTCTATCATTTAAGGAAACTTTCTTGATTCAAACATTAATAATTTTCGTAAAACTCGTAAACGATACCATCCGTGGCGACGCAAAAAACCGTATCGAAATAATAACACTGCCCTGCTGATTTTATTTCTATTTAGATCTAAGTAATTATAAAATGCGGTCATTATCTTTTTGTCGTTTGAATTAAGATCATAATGAGCAAGAAAATAAGCTAAGGTTTCTTTTCTATTATCTTCAGTAAAAGGGGGCGGTTGATGATGAGTCGAATGCGTTTTTCTATTTTCGCTCGCATTTTGCCGATGAATTCGATAACGAATCAGTGTTGTATGCAAAGTTTTTCTTTTACCAAAGGTTTCATTAATTAAGGCTAACCAGTAATCATGGTATTTTAATGATTCTGGAAAGGGCAAAGCAAGTTGCGCGAGTTGATAATTGATTAAAAGAGTATTTCCCATTACACCATTATAGCCTAAAATTTTAGCTAATGACTTTTCTGCTGGTAGTTCAATTTTTTTATGTCTAAAAAAGGAAGAGTGAATTAGTTTTCCACTGCTATCGATCATCTTTAAATCAGAATGCACAAGGCAAGGCATATCACGATATTCTTGTTCTAATTGCGATAAAGCCTGATGGCACAGTTCTAATTTATTTCGATGCCAAATATCATCTTGATCACATAAAGCAAGATAGGTGTTTTTGGAGGAAAGTCTTTTTATTGCTTGCTCAAAATTTTTAATAAAACCAAGACGTTGTTTATTTTGATGCAGATAAATATGAGGGTGATTTTGTTGATAGTATTTAGCAATTTCAACAGTGGCATCGCTTGAAACATCATCAAAAATATGTATTTCAAAATATGGATAGCTTTGAGCCAAAATAGAATCTAATTGCTCGGCTAAGAATTTTTCCCCTTGATAGCTACACAATGCGATTGAAATCAGTTTAGGATTGGATTTTATAGGCATTAATGTTTTCACTACTTTATAGAAAAGTCCTCACGGTCTAAGGTTAAATTGGGATTATAAGCAGGATCGTTTAATAGCAAATCCCCCCATTTTTGTTTTAAAAACCGCTCTTCCTTACGCAATTTACGTCGTTGCCACCATGAGCGTTTTTTGCCTCGTGATTTAGATTCATAATGAATTAACTCTGCATAGGGTGTCCATAAATTACGATACCCTTGTGCTAAAACTTTAAGACATAAATCGACATCATTATAAGCCACTTTTAGACTCACCTCATCAAAACCACCGACCTGCTCAAAGACACTTTTACGCATCATTAAACAAGCCGCGGTAACAGAGGATAGATTATGTACACTAATAAGACGATTAAAATAGCCCGCATGATCTTCAGGAAAGTGTTTATGGGCGTGGGAGGCCGAACCATATATTCCCAAAATGACACCGCCGTGTTGAATGGTTTTATCAGGATAATAAAGCTTAGCCCCAACGCAACCAATTTCAGGGCGCAAAGCATGTATGAGCATTTCATCTAACCAATTAGAATTGATTATTTCCGTGTCATTATTAAGAAAAACAAGCAAAGAACCTTTTGCCTGTTTAACCGCAAAATTATTAATGGCAGAATAATTAAACGCATTAGGATAAGGTAATACACGAATCGTATTAAGCAAGGATAACTGTTGCAAATAATCCAATGTCTCAGGTTCATCGCTTTGGTTGTCGATAATCAATAGCTCAAAACGGGCATAGGTGGTTTTTTCTAATACACTTTCAACACATTGTTTTAATAGTTTAAATTGATTTTTTGTAGGGATAATAATTGAAACAAAAGGAATAATATTAGGGAGGGAAAAAGAAGGACGATAAACGGTATTGCTATGGTAAAAATAGCGAGCTAAAATATTTTTTTTAATTATCTCTTTTTTTTTATGAGAAGCTATTTGAAAGACTGAAATTGCTAAATGATAAATTTGATCTTGCTTGTATTGTTCGCTAATAGTTAGAAGTAATTGATGGAAATAATCTTTTTCTCCATTTTCTAATGGTTCACTGATTGCTAATAAATCATAACGATAAAAAATAACGGCATGGGCGATATAATTAAATGAAGTCAAATAATCAGGATTCCAGTCGGGTTTAAAATGTGTTGTTAATACTTGCTCTGATTGACTAGAAAAAAAACAATGATCGGTATAAAAAAGACGTAAAAAAGGTATTTTTTGTTGTTGTTGAAAAAAATGCAATACAAAGTCCTGTTCTAGACTATCGCCTGATGCCATAAATAAAATATATTTTCCTTTAGCTTTAGCAACAATCTTATGCGGTGGAAGGGTTGAAAATAATAGAGTATAAGCAGGTGCTTTAAGGTTTGTTAATAGTGATTTATCAATATTAAAAGTCTCTTTATCAGAAATAATAATGGTTAAATCCCATTGCGAACAACTTTGTTGCTGTATTGAATTGACTGTCCGCTGTAATAAATCATGCTTTTTAGTGGTAATAAAAAGCATAATGCTAAGACGAGATAAATG
>JALVEA010000196.1 GCA_027008665.1 Thiotrichaceae bacterium
CCGTGCGCCTGCGGTTCCAAAGATGCTGTAATAACCTTCTAAGGTTAGTTGTTTTTCATCCATTTTAGTCGGTGGTGCAATCCAAAGACGGGTTGGAACTGCACCTTTGGTTTTTTCTAATAATTTTCCTGCGGCGCGAAAATGCCCGATATTAGTCATACAAGAACCTAAGAAAACCTCTTGAATAGCCACACCAGCCACTTCAGACAAAGGTTTCACATCATCGGGATCATTCGGACAGGCTAACAATGGCTCAGTGATTTCATTGAGATCAATTTCAATAATATCCGCATATTCTGCATCAGAATCTGCTTCTAGTAGTTCGGGATTAGCAAGCCATGCTTCCATTGCTTTAATACGACGTTCAATAGTACGGGCATCAGCATAGCCTTCAGAAAGCATCCATTTCAACATGGTGATATTAGAGTTTAGATACTCAATAATCGGTTCTTTATTCAGCTTAATACAACAGGCGGACGAGGAGCGTTCAGCTGCTGAGTCGGTCAGTTCAAATGCCTGTTCAACTTTAAGATCAGGTAAACCTTCAATCTCAATCAAACGTCCTGAGAAAACATTCTTTTTACCTTTTTTCTCAACCGTTAATAAACCCGCTTGAATGGCGGCATAGGGAATCGCATTGACTAGATCACGTAATGTAATCCCTGCTTGCATTTCACCTTTAAAACGCACTAAAACCGATTCAGGCATATCCAAAGGCATAACCCCTGTTGCTGCCGCAAAGGCGACCAAACCTGAACCTGCTGGAAATGAAATACCAAGTGGAAAACGTGTATGAGAATCGCCCCCTGTACCAAGCGTATCAGGCAATAGCATACGGTTCATCCAAGAATGAATCACACCGTCTCCTGGGCGTAAAGAAACACCGCCACGGGTCATAAAGAAATCGGGTAAATTATGATGTGTTTTTACATCAATCGGCTTAGGATAAGCGGCGGTATGACAAAAGGACTGCATGGTTAAATCAGCAGAGAACCCTAAACAAGCAAGGTCTTTTAACTCATCGCGGGTCATCGGTCCTGTGGTATCTTGTGAGCCTACGGTGGTCATTTTAGGTTCGCAATACATATTAGGACGCACACCCTCCATGCCACAGGCTCTACCCACCATTTTCTGTGCCAGCGTATAGCCTTTATCTGTCTCCTCAGGATCAATAGGGGTACGAAAAATATCAGAGGGCGCTAACCCCATTGCCTCACGCGCACGAGCGGTTAAAGCACGACCAATAATCAAAGGAATACGTCCTTTTGCACGCACCTCATCCAGTAATATTTGTGTTTTCAAGCTAAACCTTGCAATGACTTCATCGCTATTATGACGTTTAGCCACGCCTTCATAGGGATAGACATCGATAATATCGCCCATTTTCATTTGAGAAACATCCATCTCAATCGGTAATGAACCTGCATCTTCCAGCGTATTAAAGAAAATAGGTGCAATTTTACCCCCAAAGCAATAACCACCTGCACGTTTATTCGGAATGAAATCAATATCATCCCCCATATGCCATAACACCGAATTCGTTGCTGATTTACGAGAAGACCCTGTCCCCACTACATCACCGACATAGGCTAATGGATAACCCTTTTGCTTTAAGGTTTGAATCAATTGAATCGGCCCTATCTCACCGGGTTTATCAGGCTCTATACCCTCACGCGGCATTTTCAACATTGCATTAGCATGAAGTGGAATATCAGGGCGAGACCATGCATCAGGTGCAGGTGATAAATCATCCGTATTTGTCTCTCCTGAGACTTTAAAAACCGTGACCGTAATTTTTTCTGCTAATTCTGAATTGCTTGTAAACCATTTTGCATTTGCCCACGAGTGCATAATTTCAGTGGCATAAACATTCCCTGCCTCGTGTTTATCTTTTACATCATGAAAAGCATCAAACATTAATAAAGTATGCGAAAGTTTATCTGCTGCAATAGACGCTATTTCCTCATCCTCTAAGGCTGCAATTAAAGGCGCGATATTGTAGCCCCCTAGCATTGTACCTAATAATTCTGTTGCCTTTTTCTTATCGATTAAAGGTGAAACTGTTTCACCTGTGGTAATGGCTGCTAAAAAACCCGCCTTAACATAAGCCGCCTCATCCACGCCAGCAGGAACACGTTGTGCTAAAAGATCAATTAAAAAGTCCTCTTCACCTGCTGGAGGTTGTTTTAATAATTCCACCAAAGAAGCCGTCTGCTCCGCATTTAACGGTTGAGGTAAAATTCCCAGTGCGGCACGTTCTGCGACATGCTTGCGATAGTCTATTAGCATTTTTTAATCCTGTTCATTTTTAGTTCTTAAAAGGGCAGAGGATTATAGTACGAAACGCTTCAAATAACAGTGACCCTTGAAATACCACGTCATTGCCCAAGCCTAGGCTTGGGCTCCTTTGGAAATTTAATGATTGGCTTTTATTTTTTCGATGATATGACTAGTCGATTGCCCTTCAATAAAGCCTAAAATTTTAACCTCACCGCCATTTTCAATCACGCATCGGCCACCTACTATCTCATCGACCGTATAATCCCCTCCTTTGACAATGACATCAGGTAAAACGCGACAATAAAGTCGCTCTGGGGTTGCTTCACTAAAGGGGACGACCCAATCAACACATTCCAAGGCTGCCAGCATCGCCATACGCTTTTGTAGATTATTAATCGGTCGAGTTTCTCCTTTTAGTTTTTTAACCGATTGATCAGAATTTACTGCAATGACTAAACGATTCCCCAATGCTCTCGCTTGTTGTAGATAGCTAATATGTCCAGTGTGCATAAGATCAAAACAACCATTAGTCATTATCACTTTTTCACCACTTTGTTGGGAACGTTTTATAATGATCGCCAATTGATCCTCTGTCACAATTCCAGAGGCTATTTCTGTTTGTGCTTGTAGGGCATGGTATATTTCAGCCAATGAGACGGTGGCTGTACCGAGTTTTCTAACCACTAGGCCTGCGGTGATATTGGCTAAACTAACTGCTGAGGCAAGATCAGTTTTAGCGGCTAATGCAGTAGCTAAAGTACCAATAACGGTATCACCTGCACCTGTTACATCAAACACTTCACGCGCAGTAGTCGGCAGATGAATCGGTGCTTTTTGTCGCTGAAAAAGCGACATGCCTTCTTCGCCACGGGTAATCAATAAGGCTTGCCAGTCAAAGGT
>JALVEA010000197.1 GCA_027008665.1 Thiotrichaceae bacterium
TCGGCGCAATCATCCACGCCAGAGTAGAACGGATTGTATTTGGTGCCTACGACCCAAAAACAGGCGCAGCAGGTAGCGTATTTAACCTATTAAACGACTCAAGACATAATCATCAAGTCAAAGTCAATCATGGTCTCCTAGCAGATCAATGTGGAGACAAACTACGCGCGTTTTTTCGGGAACGGAGAAAAAAATAATTTAGCTTAGGAAGTTTCAAGTAATGAATTTACCCATATTGCGCTGTTTTTTTGTTCCTGATTGGAGTATCTCAAGAGGCGCATAGTTATTCTACGCAACGATTGAGATGATTCAAACAGGGACAAAAGGGCAAGTAAGATTGGTAAATTCATTGTTTGGAACTTCCTTAAACATAATAAAGCCTCACAGTTTCCTGTAAGGCTTCTTTAAAGGGTTTCAACGGGGTTACAAACCCCGTCAGGCTAAGTTTATTGCTTTGTTTCAGTTTTTGGTTCGCTAGTCTGTTTTGAGTTTTTATTAATTAAGTCTTTGATTGACTTTTTAAAGGTTTCATACATCTTTTCAACTACATTACCTCCTGTCACTTCTTTTTTAAGCGCTTTAATTTGTTTTTCTAAATCCTCATAAAGCGCTTTATTTTTGTCTGTGTAACCTAAGGCAGTTGCAATTTGTAATTGTTGCTCAGCACCATTTAATAAGATAAGTACAGTGTCTTTCTTTTTTTCCTTATCAAGTTTAGAGGCTTCTTGCACCATAGACTCAGCGCGTAATAAGGAAAGCGGAATAACTGAGGTCTCTTCTACAAAGGTAGATAAAGCGGTTTCTAGTGTTGCTAATGCCGCCTCTTTTTTCCCCTCAACCAACATCTTGGTTGCCAATTTAATCGCATCTGGATAGGTAGTCATAGGTAATGAGGTAGTGCGACTAATCATGTCATCATGCAAGGGGAGTAGTAAAGCTCTCGCTGCTTGCACTTTGGAATCTTTTAAAAAGTCTATTGCCAGATCAACTTGAGCCTTGATCATTTTAGGCGTAGTCCTCAGATTGGTCACTGTTAGACTTGAGTCAATTGGAACTAGAGCAAGCTTTGGGTTCGCTGCAAGTGCAATATTAAATTTTCCTGTTGCTTCTTCTAAAGCCTTAATCGCTTCTTTTTCTTTTCCATTTTTAATCAGCTTTGTGGCTTCGGTCACTTTTTTTAGAGCTTCACTGACACCTTTGTGAATCTCTTTTAATAAATCATTCTGACTTTTTTCCTTATCTTTTATGGCTTTTTCATTTATTTTTTGCTGCTCTTTGCTAATGTTAGATTTACTTTTCGTTGCATCACCAGTCGCTTTAGTCACAGCAGGCTTATCATTAGTTACATTGTCTTGTGCTTGCGCTAAAAGGAAAGGGCTAACAAATAAAGTTCCTGTTAATAGACTAATTGCCGCTATGTTTTTCTTTTGGTTTTTCATGTTCTTACTCCTTTGTGTTTAGTTAATATATTCGCCAGTAGATCAGTGTATTGATGATTGTTACTTTTGAATTCGGCACAGATTCTAGATGAGTAAAAAATTTTAAACTGTCAGCTAAGTGACACTTTTAAATATTTATCTATTTTATTTTTTATTTAAAACTGTCAGCTAGATGACAGAGTATTGATTTAAATCGGTTGATAATGATCTCACTTGAAAGGTTCTACGAGTCATTCATGGATAATAAAGTTAAACAATAAATCGGAGGTACAACATGATTTCAAATATGCTACGTTTTTCCCCTTCACTATTTGATGGATTAGATGAGCTGTTTGCATCGGATTTTTATATGCGAAACCGTGCAGAGGCTTACCCACAAGTGAATATGGGAACCACAAAAAAAAGTGTTGAAATTTATTTATTTACACCAGGAGTAAAAGCATCTGAGCTAGATGTCAATATAGAAAAAAACCTATTAAGTATTGCAGGTGAACGTAAAGCGGATGAGCTTGATAAAGATGCGATTAATCGTCGTGAACGCTTTGTTGGTAAATTTAAACGTACCATCGTATTGCCTGAAGATGTTGATCCTAATATGACAGAGGCGGTCTACCGTGATGGCGTTTTACATATTAGTGTGGCTAAGAAGGAAGAGGTACAGCCACGTCGAATTAACGTTACCGTATAATTGAGAGGAGAGTTGAAAATGACAACAAATACTAGAAAAAATAAAGACCTCAATATAGCGACAGAACATTCAGCGATGGAGCGCTCCCAACCACAGGATCTATTGCCTAAAGCGGATATTCATGAAACCAAACAAGGTGCTGTGCTTTATATAGATCTGCCCGGTGTTCACAAGAACTCGTTGGACATTGATGTTGATGATAACGTGCTCACCATTAAGGGCAGGGTCGAGTTGAAAACGCCTGATGGCTTAAACCCTACCTATATGGATGTTCATGCAGGGGCTTATAAACGTAAATTTACCCTAAGTGCAGAGCTAGATAGTAGCAAAATTGATGCAAGTCTCACTGATGGTGTGCTCAAACTGGAAATTCCCCGTTCTGAAAAACATAAGCCACGTAAAATAGAAGTAAAGGCAGCTTAAATTAGAGGAGATAAAAGATGATGAGTTTAAATAACGTATCAGAAACCTTTGGTCGTACTTGGAATTCAGTCAGTAATGGCTGGAATCATCTTGTGCAACGTACAAGTAATGCATTGACCCGTTTTCATGGTAAGGAAGAAGATGCAGATAATAATGCAGGTGTCACTCAATGGGGCTTATTAAGTGCAGATATGTATGATGATGATGATAAAGTCATTATTACCATTGAAGCACCCGGTATGGTTGAAGATGATTTTAATATTAGTGTGATTGACAATGTACTTTATGTGAAAGGTGAGAAGCATTTTACAAAAGAAATATCAGAAGGTGGTTATACTATAAAAGAACGTGCTTATGGTCACTTTGAGCGCGTCTTACCTTTAGCTTATGAGGTTGATCCTGAACATGCTAAAGCATCCTACAAACAGGGTGTTTTGCGTATAGAGGTCGATAAATCAGAACAACATAAACGCAGAAAAATAGAGATCAATTAAATTTGATTGTTTTGATGGATACAGTACAGGATTGCTGTATTGAAAAAGACAAACAAAGGCTGATCATGAATCAGCCTTTGTTTTGGAAAGAAAACATTGTGGGTTTCGTGCACTCCTTAATGTTAGAAG
>JALVEA010000198.1 GCA_027008665.1 Thiotrichaceae bacterium
CCTGTCGTGCTAGCTGTGGCTCTACATGCGCCAGTTGACTAAATGGCCATTCAGGATATAGACGGGTACTATGTAGCGAGGAGAATTTTTGATCATATTGTGGGTTAATAATTTTAATTTGTTCAAGATCAATCGTTCCTGCATAACTCATACGCTCTAAAATATCGGTGCGGACAGTGCCTACATCTATTTTTTTATTGATCACCGACATCACCACATCATCATGAATCCCCCCAAATTCAAGCCGTGAAAAATCACTATAAGGATCAATATCTTTTGCATTTAGCTCACGCCATGCCATTTGGAATCCACCTAAGGAGGTTTCATCCACCGCCATGAAAGACTTACCCTTAGTGTCCTCTAGCGTTTGAATATCATCTCGATCACTGCGAGTAAAAATAACCCCACCAAAAATACTATAAGGCGTATCATTGCGTAAATTAATCATAGTCGCCAAACGAGTAACATTATATTTAGCCTCTAAATTGACATAAATACCTGAATTAACCAAAATAAAATCAACTTTTGCATTTTTTACTGCTGATTCCACCTGATCAAAATTCAAGGGTACAATCTCAAAATCATACTGAGGCAATTTAGCAATCAAATAATTTGCAGTAGGATTCCACATTTTGAGTGTTTTCTTATTACCCCGATGACTCAATACACCAATTTTTACAAAAGGAGTATCATTAGCGGCTTGAATTTCTGTCCAGCTTAAAAAACTGCTGAACAATAAAAATAGAAGACTAATGACTTTAAAATACATGGCAGAAGGAAAGTCTCGAAGTGGGATCTTTTAAATCATGGCATTTTAAAAAAATATTGTCCACTGCTAAGAAAACACTCAACATAAGGTGAAAATTTTAATGCAATTATCTGGTTATAAAATAGGCGCTATTATTGGTAAAGGCGGTATGGCAACGGTTTATCGAACTGAGCATATTCTATTAAAACAAGAGCGTGCGCTTAAAGTTATGTCACCTGAGCTAACTAATCAACCGGGTTTTAAAGAAAGCTTTATCCGCGAAGGACAGTTTATTGCTGCGCTTCAACATCCAAATATTGTGACTATTTATGATATTAGCGAACAAAATGGCATTTATTTTATGGCAATGGAATATTTGCACGGAGGTTCTTTGGTAAATAAATTACCTTTATCATTAGATAACAGTATAAAAGTTTTAAAACAGATAGGTAGTGCTTTGTACTATGCACATCAACAAAAAATCATTCATCGAGATATCAAACCTGCCAATATTTTATTTAATGCTCAAGGTGATGCCATTTTAACTGATTTTGGCATTAGCAAAATAGAAAATACTGATAGCGACCTCACACGAATGGGCTACGGTGTGGTTGGCACAGCGCGTTATATGAGTCCTGAGCAAACAGGTGGTGAAAAATTAGATCATCGCTCAGACCTGTATTCTTTTGCGCTACTTTTTTATGAAATACTCAGTGGTGAAAAAGCAATTAAGGCAGAGACACAAGCCGCCATAATGCGCGAACATGCCATTGCTCCACCGCCTACTTTACCGACTGAATATTCCTTTTTACAAACCGTCTTAAATAAAGCGCTAGCAAAAAAAGCAAATCAACGTTATACCGATATACGTGCCTTTGTTGAAGCCGTCGTGATTGAAAAAACAAAACATGAGGTGATGCTAAAAGCAAAAAAAGACCAGCGTACTCTATTCATACGTGTTTCTGCTTTTATGTTACTAGGCGTTGCAGTCGTGATTACTATTATGCTTAATATGGAAGAAAGGGAGAAAGTAGAAGCTAAAGCCCCATTATCTCCTCCTAATCTAATTGAGCCTAAATCAGTAGCGACTGTTTCTTCGCTCAAAAATATACCAAAACAAAAACTTTCTTCTGAAAAAGATGTAAACACTGCTCCTTCTCTTAATATTGCAACAAAAATCTCCCTTAATAAATCAAATATTAGCCCTCCGCCTAATAGCAATGAGAACCATAAGAAAGAGAAAGTATTAACTAATACAATAGACTCTAAATCCCCCCTTCTGCTTAAAAAAGATAAGGAAGAAAAAGAAGAAAAAATACTAGCAAAAACCACCCAAACTGAGCCTGTTACATTAAAGAAGGCAGATAATGTAAATGATTCAAAAATAATGAATTATACAGCATCATTTGCAGATAAAGACGCTCCTAAAGTGACTAAAAAAGTAGTAGAAACTCTTCAACCTGATCCCATCAAAAAAACCGATGATTTAAATATTAATGAAATCGACCCTGTTTCTAAAATAGTACGCGTCTCTCCCTATCTGTTTATCTATGAACAACCGAATAAAAAAAGAATAGGTCAATTACAGCAAGGAACTCGCATTGAGGTTACAGCAACTGTTATCACTGAGACAGGTAAAAGCTGGAGTAGGATTAGCTTTAATGGCAAACAAGCTTATGTAAAAACATCACAGTTGAAATAAGGCTTGAAAAGCCATTCCAAATATCACGAAGAAAACTAATAAGAATATGTTCTATAGTTTTTCAGATAAATAATTTCCAAATATTAGATAATTCAATGGTTCACCCAAGCCTAGGCTTGGACTCCTATGGAAATTTAATATCTGAACATCTATATCACTTTCTATTTTTATAAAAATTACGTTTAGCCTCTCGTTTTTTCTTAGCTTCATATTTATCCACAAAGCCTTTATCTAATTCTAAATCTACTTTTTTATACAGTGAAATCATTTGTTTTATTGTCATTTCCTCATAACGACCTGCACGTAATGAGCGAGATAAACTGACATCGCCATAGCGTACACGAATCAGGCGACTCACTTTTACTTGTTGCGTTTCCCATAAGCGACGTACTTCGCGGTTACGCCCTTCTTTTAAAACGACGTGATACCATTTATTCGCCCCTTCTCCGCCTGCAAAGGTAATTTTATTAAATTTTGCTTTGCCATCTTCTAAAATCACACCCTGTTTTAAGTTATCAATCATCTCGTCGGTCACTTCACCAAGCACTCTTACCGCGTATTCACGTTCGATTTCATAGGATGGGTGCATTAGGCGATTGGCTAATTCTCCATCGGTGGTAAAGAGGAGTAAACCATCGGTATTGAGATCCAAACGACCCACTTGAATCCAGCGTCCATTTTTCAGTATTGGCAAATTTTCAAATACCGTTTTACGTCCCTCTGGATCTTTTCTTGTAGAAATTTCTCCCGCGCTTTTGTGATAGAGTAAAACCCTTGGTGTTGCTTTTAAACGTGAACCAAGATGCAAACGTTGCCCACGCAAAATCACTTGATCATTTTCATCAATTGCTTGCCCTGTCGTTGCTTTAGCACCATTAACTAAAATCTCACCTGCTGCTACCCAGCGCTCAATTTCTCGACGTGACCCATAACCTGCACGGGATAATATTTTTTGAATTCGTTCTGCCATTTTTTATTACTTCTTTTTTTTAGATAATTAGCTATCTGTAGATATTCATGGGCTAAATTTCGAGCTAGCAACTTTCAGTATTACTGCCCTATAATTAGCCAGCGATAGATGCCAAGGGAATTAATACCAATAAAAATCACATTTTGTAATGCAATTGCATAAGCACCACTGCACCAACCCCATAAGGTTAAAATTAAACTAGAAATAAAATAAAGCACAAATGCCCAAGGACTAATGGAGATATTAAGTGCCAATATAATAGCTGCCACAACGGCAATCATAGCACCACTCCATTCCATTAATTTTAATGAGAAAGTAGAATTATAAATGCTTGTAGGGGGAGATCGTTTCATAAAATAAATTAGTTTTTTACAAACTCTAATGTTAAGGGGAAATCTATCACTAATTTTGAACGCGCTAATTGTCCCTGATTATCATAAAAACTCATGACACCTGTTGCATCGCAAAGCCAAAATTCTTTAGCACCTTGGGTAAAATAAAGTATTTTTTTATGTTCCATTTCAATCAAAGTATTACTCGGTGATAACACTTCGATACAGACTAATGGAGCAACTGACGATGCAATATGATCTGCAACTAATAGGATTTGTTCCTCTGTTAATAGGGCAACATCCGCAACTTTTACGCCCTCTTTTGTTGCAACAGGAAACTCAGGCACAACTAACCCCTTTATTTTACAACTATTTAATAACTCAATAATTTTACCTTGAAAAAGAACATGCTTAACACTTGCGGGACTCATAATAATCTGACCTTGATGATTCAGTTCTATTTTATAGGGTAAATTTTGAAGCTCTTGACTTTCACAAACTTGTTGCCAATTCATTATGCCTCCCTTTATATTTTAAAGCATTTCAGTGTACATTAAGCCATCCTTAAGTTGAAGAATAGTTTAAACTCTGGTTCTTAATTTAAACTCAATAAAAGACAGATTTTATGAGCAATATAATCAATAGCATCACTCAGTTTCTTCTATCAGGAGAATTTCAATACCGTGTTTATGATTTAGGACGCAAATTAACCTTATTGCCTAACTCCCTTTTCCAACGTATTGAAGCACAAAAAGAGCTTTATCCTTATCCTTTTCAACAAAAGGCATGGCTAGGTTTATTATTCTGGTCTGAAGCGGATAATACGGAAGCCACTATCTGGTTTTTACAGTTTCCTATTGATGAGCTAGGTTATTTAAAACAAGCTTCTCGTGATACTTTTTTACAAGAATTGCTAATGCATGTCGGTACTAATTTGCAAGCACAGCAATCTGGTTCGAAAATGCAAGATTCACTCAAAGAAAGTGCTTTCGCTTTTAAACCACGCCAAGATCGTTTAGCTATTTTTCATGCTTTTGCTACGCTTGAATTAAAGCAACAAGCTTCTAAATACTACCAACCCGCCCGAATATATTTACAGGGAAAAACAGGCTATGATCAATGGAAATCTTTAGGTTTACAAGGGATTGCGGATATTATTGCTCGTTTGCATTTAGATAATAATGAACATCTTCTCATCACCGCATTACCCCACTTACCCATGACTCCCTTAATCAGCTTTGCAGAGAATTTAGAGCATAATAGCATTGGGGTTGAGTTAAGTTTTACACTTCATCAATGTTTACAGCAAGCTCTTGAAGAAGAAAATAGCAATAGCCAATTGATTGCTGCATTAATCCGTGCCATCTCTAGTAGTCCCGATAAAAACGTTCGCCAACAAATTATTTTGCAATTATTACAAACAAATTCTGCCAAAGAGATTGAAGTCATCGCTGCCATTGCAAGTCGTGCATGGCAGGATATTACGACGCAAAAATTACTGCCTTTCTTTATGCAAGCACTCTCCTATCAACACCAAGATGCATTTAATATTATTCTTATTGATCTTATGGGGATACCAAAAATGAGAGAGCCTATCTTAAAATCACTTAGAGATCCTGAACGTTCCGCTTTATTATCAAAGCGAATCGGTGGATTTTTAGGAGGGTTTGCAAAGAAAAAAACAACACACTAAGGAAGTTCCAAGCAATACCAATTTATTATTTCGCACAATGGAATGTAAATGCTTTCATTATATGCATCTTTTATTTTTTTCTTCTATCTACCTATCTTTTTTTGTTTATTCATTATACAATCCAGCCCGCTATTTACTTTGAGAAACCAACACCTTCAAACTAGGGCTACTCCAAGGAAATAAACACGCAAATAACGTTTATTTCCTTGTAGTTACCTAAGCTTTCATAGTAAAAATAAAGGTAATGATAGGGTTGATTGGTTTAATTTTAGGGGAGAAACTGGGGTTTTATGAGAGTTTTAGTAATAGAAGATAACCGTGAGATTCTGAATCAATTATCAGAAGTACTCAAAAGAGCTGGCTTTGTTGTCGATGCAGCTGAAGATGGTGAACAAGGACTTTATTATGCAACAGAGTATCCTATTGATATCGCTGTGGTCGATTTAGGTCTCCCTAAAATGGATGGCATAGAAATTATTAAACGTGTCCGCAAAAAAGGGCTTAATTACCCTATATTAATTCTTACTGCAAGAGCAAGTTGGCAAGATAGAGTAGAGGGACTAGAGGCAGGTGCCGATGACTATCTTGACAAACCTTATCATAAGGAAGAATTGCTAGCCCGATTGCGTGCATTATTACGACGCACGGGACGCTGGTCTCAGTCTGAATTTAGCTGTGGAGCAATTCGTCTTAATACCTCTGAACAGCGTGTTTATCTTAATGATAATGAAGTTAATCTCACCGCTTTTGAATATAAAGTGCTTCAACATCTTATGCTTCATGCAGGTGATGTTATTTCAAAAACCGAACTAACAGAAAGCATGTATGATGAAGAATCAGACCGTGATAGTAATGTTATCGAGGTTTTTATTCGACGACTTCGTATAAAATTAGACCCAGATGGTACACTCACTCCAATAGAAACACTGAGGGGACGTGGATACCGCTTTACTCTTGCAAGAAACAATAGTTAAGGCAGAGAAAGCATTATATCAATATGTCGTTGTAATCAAGGGTTAAACGACATATTTTTTGTATCTATTTTGAAATACTCAGGAAGTTTCAAGTAATAAGCCCACCCCAAATCGCATAGATTTTTTGCTTCTGGTACCAATTGAAACTTCCTTAAACTCAAGAGCAAAAATAAAATGAGTTCAAACGGAACTTTCCCCGCCTCTAGGAAAAAAGACAATAATGAAACCTGTTCAGGGATAACAAAGTCCTTATTTAGCAGACAATTATTGAGTTCATTCCTGATCACTATTCTTGGCCTATCAATCCTAAGTGGACTTTACTACTTCTCAAAAAAACAATCTTATCTTGAAGATGTCCTTATGAGCTCACGCGCTATAGATGATTATATTGTAGGGTTATTAACCTATAATAGTAATACAGGACGCTATTATATAGAGCCCGAATATCTTAAAAAAGCTAAAGAGCAGTTTAAAAAATATAAATTAACCCAAAATATCGACCAAAAATTCGCTTATATTATCAATGCAGATAACAATCAATTAATTTGGCACAGCCAAGCAATGGACAGCGTTAATTATAAAGATCCTAGCCAACCTCCTTACCCAGCAGACAATCTAAATGCATTGCCCACCTTAAAATCCATAAAAAAGATTAACAAAGGTAAGAATAAGTTAGAAATTCTCCCTTCAAAAAATGCAATAAGAGGCAGGAAAAATACAGAAGATCATTATTATATTACCTATCACAGCGTTTTTTCACAAGATGGGCAAAACTTTCATCTTATTATTGCGGAATCTACCCGAGAAATGGATGAAAATAAATCAGTGCTTCTTCAGCATGGTATTTTAATTCTAATTACCTCATTTTTAGTATTTATCGCACAACTTGTGAGTGGCTATTTAGTCATTACTCCTATTAAAAGATTTGAGAATGAAATAAAAGATATAGAATCGGGTAAGCAGGAGTTTATAGAAGGTAGATTTCCTACTGAATTACTAAAGGTAAAAGGTGCAATTAATGCATTAGTTCGTGTTGAAAAAGGGCAAAAGAAACGTTATCGAGACTCCTTAGATAATCTTGCTCATAGTCTAAAAACACCATTAGCAGTGCTACAAGGGTTTGCAGAAAACAATAACTCATTAACTGAACAACAAAATGCTACACTTATCAATCAAGTCAGTCGAATGACTGATATTATTGCTTACCAACTACGCCGAGCAACGATCAATGACCACAACTCTAATATAAAAAGGCAACGCATACGCCCTATTCTCTATCGCTTAAAAGCAACCTTTTTGAAGGTTCATCACAAATCATTCGAGATACAAATAAATGTTGATGAAAATGCGGAATGCCGTATGGATAAAGATGATTTAATGGAAGTTTTTGGTAATCTCATTAGCAATGCCTGCCGTTTCTGTGAAAAAATAGTTTCTGTGACTGCAACACAAAATGGCGAGACCATCACTATCGATATAGATGATGATGGACTCGGTTTCCCCGATAAAAACCCATCAGATCTTCTTAAAAGAGGCATGCGAGCTGACAGTAAAACAGAAGGCCAAGGCATAGGGATGGCGGTCAGCAATGAAATTATTGAAGCTGCTGGTGGAAAGATAGAACTACGAGTTTCCCCTTATATTGGAGCACGTGTCCGACTGCATTTACCTATGTAGCAATCAACCTTAGTCATTCTCAAAGACTGTGCAAATATTCTAGGACAATTTATGTTCCACGAATACTTGCACAGTCTCTTAAGTACTATCCTTTTAGTTTTCCACAAATATTTAATGTTTTTCTCTCATCATCTTTAGTTTTCAATACAACTCTACGACAAGAAGATTTTTTCAATCCATACTTTTTTGTAATAGAGCTTTTTAAAACTCTATTTGAAAGAATATTAATATTTCTACCATACTGCCTAATAGCATAAGATTTAGCAGCCAACCAAGTTACCTTTTTGACAAATTTAATTTCTATATTATTGTCTTTTTTAGTATTTCTTCCAGAAGGCGTTGCATACACCAACGAACCTCCAATAATAAAAAAGCTCATTAATAAACTAAAACCAAAAAATTTAAACCCATAATAATCCATGACAATATCACCATAAACTAAAATGCTAGACTCTAGCCTTTGCACGAAAAACAATCAAACAAAATATCTAATTCAGTAAAAATAATTAAGTTATAAATAGAATATGAAAAATTGACATTAAGAATAATGCCGTTTAGAAAGGCATGAATGGCGTCCCCACGGGGGTTCGAACCCCGGTTACCGCCGTGAAAGGGCGGTGTCCTAGGCCTCTAGACGATGGGGACGTAGGACTTCATAAATAAAAAAAAGTAAAATGGCGTCCCCACGGGGACTTGAACCCCGGTTACTGCCGTGAAAGGGCAGTGTCCTAACCGCTAGACGATGGGGACACTGTTTAGTGTCATTTTATATCAACGCTATTTTTTACTTTCTTTCTCTTGAGTTGCTTTCAACTCACTTTCTCTAGGAGAGAATATAATCACTGTCGAAAAACCAGTAAACAATATAACAAAACCAAAAGGTATACTCATCAAAAAAGTCTTCGCTAAATCATCATTACCGCCTTGAAACATTAAACCAAAACCGAACACAAGTCCGACAACACTAATGACCAAGCCAATATACGAAACTATTTTTCCAACAAGAGCAATCATATGATTCTCAACCTTGCACTTTAGTGGTGGAGCTAGGCGGGATCGAACCGCCGACCTCTGCAATGCCATTGCAGCGCTCTCCCAGCTGAGCTATAGCCCCAGTGCTAAAAGAAGCGCGCATTTTGCTTCAATATGAGAATCCTGTCAAGCTTATTTAAAGTCTTTTTAGAAAAAAATTAAACAACAAACCTCCTTCTTCAATATTTTTTCATTTAAACTGCTCATACACATTTGCCATTAGTCGGCATTAATACAGTAAGAATCTATCTAAGCTATAATACCTCCTACTAAAGATAGCTTTAAGCACAACCTCTGAGTTAAAGAGACAGACGCTTGGATCGTAAGGCTTAGGATAGGTCTTCGGATTAATAGATCAGGACATTAAAGACTGAAAAAATAATGCCACTGATCAGCTAGATGCAACTTATTTGACACCCATAGGTTCTGAGTAGATTACACTTAATAAAAATCATAACCACTAATAATAAAAATAAAATAATTATGTCTTATAAAATATTAAGTAAGCTAGGGCTAGCATTACTATTAATAGCACAAATGACTGTCACTACTGCGGCGGATAATAACCAATCCCCGTTGGGTATTAATAGCAATGAAGTAATGGATGATGATGCTAGCGTCCCCTTTGTTGATGTCTTTAGAGCTTCTGTCCCTTTTGAAGAAGCAAGACCTTGGCTTACAAAGGGAAAGGTAAAATATGATGCTGAAGGTTGGCCCACCTATATCCCTAAAAATGGTCAAGTAGGAACACGTTTTATTAATAAGCTTCCTGCGGGGACAGTACCCGATGGCTTATACACTGTCCTCTACGACGGTAAAGGCAAACTCATCTATGGCAATGATGCAAAACTAGTGCGCCATAGCGCAGGTAAAGATATTATCTCAATCAAGGCAGGCCCTGATAAAGAATTACGTGGCACACTTATTATAAAAGAAACAGACCCTAGCGATCATATCCGCAATATTCGCATCTTAATGCCAGGAGGTATCTGCTCTAATAATCCTTATAAACGTGTTTATAGTGCTAAAAGTTGTTCTAGAGGATACTTCCTATCCTTTGAAAAGCATTATGCTACGATTCTATTCAATCCTGATTATTTGAATTATATGAAAGACTTTAAAGTCATTCGTTTTATGAATATGGCAGGGATTACGCGTAATCCTATTACTTCATGGAGTGAGCGCAACACCATCAGACAACAGACATGGGGTGGCAAACCGACTGTACGAGGTGCGCCACTTGAAATTATGGTGGAACTCGCTAATCAAACAGGCGCAGATCCCTGGTTTTGTTTACCACATAAAGCAAGTAATGATTATATTCGCAAATTTGCGTCCTATGTCCGTAAACATCTGCGTCCAGGGCTAAAAGTCTATATTGAATACACCAATGAAGCATGGAATACCATCTTCAGTCAGGCGCATTATATGAAAGATAAAGGCGGTGAGTTACGACTTGATCCTGATAGAGCTAAGGCAGGGTATAAATATTACTCCATGCGCTCAGTGCAAATGTTCGATATCTGGGAAAAAGTCTTCGGTGGAACTCAACGTATTGTACGTGTGATGGGAAGCTGGACGGGTTACACGCGCATGTCAGAAATGTTACTGAGCTATCAAGATGCCTATAAAAAAACCGATGCACTCGCCATTGCACCTTATTTCTATCCTAAATTAACAACAGTACGTCGCGCTAAATCAGTGAATGATATTTTCAAAGCGTTATACGACAAAAAAGAAATTTACTCCATTCCTGGAGTGATAAAATTAATTGCTAAACATGCCAAAATTGCAAAAGATTATGGTGTCGATTTAATCGCTTATGAAGGAGGACAACATTTAGTTGATTGGAAGAGTCGTTCCATCCATAAGAACCCAACTAAACTGCTTATCGCCGCGAATAAAGACTGGCGTATGGCAAAAGCCTATAAAGATTTTTTACGTGGATGGAAAAAAGTAGGAGGTACATTATTTGTTCATTTTTCTGCACCTCGAACATCGCAATGGTTTGGTAGCTGGGGAACGAAAGAGTACTTGACCCAACCACTAAGTAAAGCACCGAAACACCGCGCCATACTACAATTTATTAAATCTAATCGGTGCTGGTGGAAAGCCTGTGCAAGTACGCATATTGCTAGAAAACCCAAACCTGCTAATAATCCTGGCACAGGTGTTTTTGCCAAGGTAAAAAATGGT
>JALVEA010000199.1 GCA_027008665.1 Thiotrichaceae bacterium
CCCGCACCCACAGGCCCTGCACTTAATAATAAGCGTTCTAAAAAGATCCCTTCGGGGTCCACATTGGCATCATAAGAAATCAAAAAACAACGCCGATCCATAAATAAGCCTTGGGATAAATAACGTCGTCCAACAAAACCGACCGCAATAGTAGCGTGTCCTAACTCTGGACGAGCTTGTGAATAATCCACACTACGTGCCGCGATATGTTTAATTGCACTGCTAAGGGTCGGTTTTCTAGGAGCAGAGGCAAATTTTCGACAACGTTCATGGGCGGAGTACGCACCTGCCTGTTGCATTTCATTTTTTAGTTTTTTGAAATTTTCTTGCAAGGATAGAGGGATTAAATCGGTATCATCCCAAACCACCTTTTCATTACAGGTATCATGCTCACCGCATAAAAACCAAGTATCATCAGGAATATCAATCCCGCGTGTTGATAATATTTCACGAACAGCAACTGTATTTGCCATTGCAGCAAAAGCGCGTGCATTAGGACCACTAAATTTACCACTACATGCACCACAGCCATAGGCAGCCGCATGTGGATTATTTTGACTGCGAGAATAATGCCCCATCATCACCACTAAAGGCGCAAAGTCGGCTAGTAGACCATTATTTTGCAAAAAGCCTTCAATAATATCTACTTGCTCCTCCAAGGTATAACCGAGTTGATTATCCTCAGTAGTACGATTCTCTTTAATAACATCAGCCGTATAATGAATACGGGTGGATTTCTTACCATCAAATTTGTGAATAATACGCTTAACGATATGACTCCAACCTAAAGGCGCAATTGCTTTACCCATTAAGATAAGCGCAGCGATAGGCGCATTAGCAACCATTAAACCTGTCGAAGCCAATAAACCTCGACGGGTTTCTTGAAGGACGCTATCTTGAAGGCGAATACGTTTACCGTAACGTTTTTGATACTGTTTAAGCTCCGCTTCATGGCCTTGTTTCGCAATTTCAGTGATTTCATGCTCAGGTGTGACTACCACAGGACAAAGTGCCACGGGCTTATCGCTTTCAACACTGTTCCAGTTCATCACTACACCAAAAAAGGCAGCCGCCCCAAGGGTTTCAATCTTGGAATTAATATGTTCAAGATGGCGACGAAAACCTTCTTCGCGGTCATCCATACAAAAAATAACCTGCGCTTGTGGACGTTCTTTACGCTTTGCCCATGTGCCTCGCCCTTGATTTTGCTGTACTGCACTGAAGATTTTATTGCGATAATGAATTTCATAGGCTTGCAATAATAAAAAACCACCCGTCTCCGCTTGCATTGCCTCTACACAAGCAAATATTTCTTTAATTTGAGGTGTTTTTAATTGCCGTATCTCCCGACCACTTAGCCCTAAATATTGGGCAAGACGAAAAAGTCGCCAACCATCGCGGTGCAAATGTAGCTCCGTTTTAGCATCAGATGCTGGACTTTGTTGCCATGTCCAAATCATATGCGCCATCGTCAGCCATTCGCTATCTTTATGGGTTTCAATGGAATCACGCTCAATTAATTGTTGCGCCAAACTAATTAAATATTCAGGAAGATGCTCGTTATAAAGCATATAACGCACTAAAAACTCAGAATATTGATAGCGAAAATAACCGCGAAGCGTAGAAAGACTGCCTTCAATAAGCCATAGCTCACGACATAGGCGACGTACAAAGAGATGTTCTAGCACCAATCGAACGGCTAGATAATCCATCATATTGACATCAATATGATCAAGACCATTATAATCGGGATGTTGATGTCGCCAAAAAAACATCCCCGACCAGCCAGGGAGGTCTAATGCAAGCCGCTCAAGATAATTTGCCCATTTATGTTGCGGAATATCCATACGTGTTAATTCAGCCATAACGGTTTCTAAGGCATCATCAGGCAAGGAATCAATATAATCGACCCATTCAGGGATATTATTAATCATACCGTACTGATCTTTAAGTGCGCTTTGTTTCCAGCTTTGATAAAAACCAATACGCCCCTCTTTAGGATGCCATGCTGCCACTCCTTCATCTAACCAAGCCCCTAAAAAGCGAAGCAGATATTGAAGAATATCCTCTTGCACATCAACCCCTGTAAGGCATTGCAATAAAGTACGCAAACTAATCTCTGTACCCACTTTATTTAATAATAACTCAAGCTGTTGCCATGATGCTTCGCGCACCAAAGTGCTTATTTTAGATTGCTGATGCAAAGGAGTATCGGCCTCATCTTTGCTACTATTTTGCAATAAATTCTCAAGCATTTTGCTGGCTTGTTCTTGAGAAAGATTTAACATATCTTCCGCATGTAGCATCTTAGAATCTAAGCCTAGGGCTTCAAGACAGGCATTCCATAAATCCCTCACCGCCTCAGTTTCAGTCTTTAAACCCTGTCCTTTTGCCCGTGCTAATAGCGCATTTTTACTTTCATCTGAAATATCTTTTTGCAAAACCTCCAATACATGCGCCTCATCTATTTGCCATTTTAATTGGCAACTTGATAAGGGTTTAATCGGAAAAATCAAAGCAATACGATAAATATCTTTACGCAATACCACACAGGGATTGATTGCATCTTCTGATTTAAAAACAAGCTTATCCGCTTGTAGTTTTTCATCCTTTAATAACACCTGGTTCAAATTATCATCATTGATACGTCCCTTTAAATAAGCATCACGAAATTTATCTTGTGACCAATAACTATAAGCCCCTGTTAGCTCATTAGAGGCTCGCATTGCCTCTTCAAATTTTAAATGTTGATAACCATGCAGGGTATTGTGATGCACAAAATCACGAATAGAGGCTTGTGCTGGTAATATATGCTCAAAATGCTCTAAAACATGCAGTAACTGAGCGCGAATATCGGAACTTTTAGAGGCTGTATTGTGATCTTTAGTTAACATAAGCAGCTCCTAAAACAGGTTTGAAGGCATCAATAAAATGAATAACGTCGGGAGTGATTAAATCAAGAAAAGCAGTAGGATAAAAACCAAGCACTAAAATGCTTGTGGTTAATACCCCCGCCGCAAGCACTTCAACCGTTTTTAAATCTTCGACCTTATTTGTTAGTGATTTATTTGGCCCTGTAAACAAGCGTTTAACAGTACGCACCCCATAGGTTGCACTGATCATGACTCCAAAAGAAAGGAAAATCACCGCCCAAC
>JALVEA010000200.1 GCA_027008665.1 Thiotrichaceae bacterium
GCAATATGACTATCTTCAGGACGTGAGATATAAGCTTGTACTCGTGTTTTACCATCATCCAAAATACCATTAAGCCCTGTTAAGCTTCGCTGTACCCGTGCCACACTTTCATGATCGGTTTTTGAATCTGTCAAATAATCACCGTACATTAAACTGTTTTTATTTTTCTCGACTTTGGCATATAGCTTGCTACGACTTTGAGCATCGTAACCACGACGGGAATCATCACCATAGACAGGGTATTGACTATTAGGATTAATATCACGGAAACGCTCACCGTCTGCCTTTTTATCTGAATCATAAGATAAGGTTAAATGCACATCGCCTTTAATACGACCTTTCATAAATACAGCCGCACGACCATGACGCTCAATTTTATCTTTCAATGATGCGGTGGCATTACCGCTAGTGAAAATATTTTTACTCGCACCGATTTCAAAAATACCCACTCCCATTAAAGGACGCATAGGCGCTGTTTGAACTACTTTGAGTTCCGCTTTCATTTTTCCATCGAAGACGCGCAAAGTAATATCACCTGTATGCTCCGAACTACGCAAATGTACCACCCGTTGACCATTCATGATCCGTACTTGATGTCCGGGGGTTTGATCCTGAATATCACGTTCAACCCAGCTACCATCTGTGGTTTCAAGGGTGACAAAATGAACCCCACGCGCCAGATAGCCATTTGCATCTAATAATTTAATCGTTAGCGGCAAATAAGAACGTCCTCCATCGGCGGCCAATTCATCAGAATCCGCACTAAAAGTAATCGTTTCTGCCTTTGCTGGGCGTTTAAAGATGCCTTTCACCAAGGTACGTGAATTACCAAAGGGGTCTTTAGCAAAGACTTCCACCTGATTTTCACCAGGCTGAAGCTCTACCCCATACCATGCAACAATTTGAGCGCGTTCACGACGGTTTTCAATCCGTTCACCAATTTTGGAGTTCGCTACATTTTTACCATTCACTCTTAAAGTTGGTGTCATACCTGCACGAACAACCACCATAAAGCGACCATCTAAACTGATGCCATTCTTTGGCCAAAGCCACTTACCTACTTTTGCCTGTTTTTTGGTAATATTTTTAACCAATGCTTTGGGACTTAGCATACCATCACTATTTTGTGGTGATTCTAAGCGATCTAGCACCGCATCAGGAAGACGCTCATAAACCGTGGTCACAATGCTTGTTTTAAGTTTTGCATCGGTAAATTTTTGTTGTAAGCCTTTCATTGCCTGCTTTTTTAAATTAAAACCAAATCTAAGGGTATAGAAATCACCTGATTTATAAATAAAGCTATGATACTTCGTTACTTTCGGTAATTTAGCCCGTATTTTTTCAGCCTCAGCTTCACTCTCATAACGCCCTAATTGCAATGAATAACCACGATTGACACCCTTCCCTGCGGCAATTTGTGCCTTAACAGAATTAGTAATAAAACCAACTGTACCACTAGATAAATCACCATCTGCACCTGTCTTTTTACTCAAATCACTGCTAACACTGTCTTTTTCAGGATTATATTTAGCAGCATGATCCAGCATCCAGTCCGTGCGTCCATTATTGCGTGCCATAATCTGCTCAAACACAATTTCTGGCTCTTCTTTAGGACATTGAGCAGCAAAATCTGCACGATGATAGCCACCACGCTTCATATCCACTAAGCGACTATCTGCATCTGCCATATGACGATTATCTAAAGGTTTAAGGTGAATTCCTTCGGGTAAAGTAAAGGGATCAACCTTGACGATATGATTACCAGGTTTAATACCATAAAGACTGTATTGACCATTGCCATCCGTAATCACCCATGTGCCATCTTCAAGATAAAGCTTAACCCCACCAATTGGCCATTCACCTTTAGACTGGATATTAGAACAATCAGCATCCACATAAATCTTACCAAAGATAATCCCATTATCACCCAAAATCCCTCTCTGGCTTACTTTAACTTTAGCCGTAGAAACATTGGAATGGATGTAATAACTGGTTTCAGTACGCCCGACCACTTTAGCACTATTGATACCATCACTATCAATCGCTCCTGCCGAAATTCTTAATTTATAAGTCAATGTATGTGATTTTTTATCCAGCACAGCATTTGCCGCCGTTTCCACAAAGGGAAGATCGGTAAAAATTAGATTAGGCCCAGGTGCGCCGATTGGATCATCAACCTGCTTGCCATCTAAACGCGCACTACCCTCCACATAACGAAAACCATAGGGAAGATGATCTTCAATTTTCAGGGCATACAAATTGGTATCGGCATGATTCTCAATCCGTAGCGAATAGGTCGCAAAATCCCCTACACCAAGATTGGCAGAATCAACACTCTTCTCCAGCACCAGTGTCTTTTTTGCGCCTCCAACGGGATCGAATGGAATATCTGCAATTAATAAGGATTTTAGGTCGAAAATACCTGATCCAGGCGTTCCATAATAACCATCTTTACCATAGGAATACTGATTTACGGTACGACCAATAAGCGCAAAAGACTCAGGCGACATTTTACTAGGAAAGATGTAACCCTCTGGCGCAGTCACATCAATATAATAATGGGCAGGATATAAAAAGGGGAACTGATATTTCCCATCTACATCAGTATGTTGAATCTCATAAGGTTTATCAGTCAGTGGGTCTATTGCTCTTTTTCCATCAGGTGTTCTAATAATAACCGTCGCACCTTTCACAGGACTATTAAAGGCGGCATTAAATACCACCCCTAAAGGATCAATCAGCGCTGCATCTTTTAAGATTGTTCCTACGCCACGCTCCTGAAAGACCACCTGAAGACTCCCATCTGCCGCACCTTTTAGGGTACAATTTTCATCCACACTATTATCATAAAGGACGCTAGTATCATTCCCTGCTGGACAGGTTTTGCCATGACCTGCGGCTCTAGCACTTAAACGTATCGGGCGAATGGCTCTAAAGATCCCTGTATTTGGACCTGTTTCTTTGACCACTACAAATAATTTATCCCCACCTGAAATCACTTCAACCGTGTGAATTTCTGCCCTATCTGCATCGGTATTAGAACCACTGGAATGAATTTCAATATAAACACCATCACGGGATGGCTGGTAATCATAACCTTCACTATCCATACGATAAAAAGGTGCATCTTCAAAGTCAGCATCAGAATGAAAG
>JALVEA010000201.1 GCA_027008665.1 Thiotrichaceae bacterium
GTCAAAGTGTCTATGCAAAATACAAATCGCACGGGAAATGAAGCTACCTGTGTATCTATTACAACGTCCTAAATTTCAATCTGATTATCCCATTATTTCTTCTATTAACGAGATGCTAGTAGCAGTAAACTCTTAACTGTTTTCAGATATAGACATTCATTTATTAAATTTCATCTTGATGACTGAAAAGCTGAAGCTTATCTTAATGATTAAAAAGCTGAAGCTTTCACTCCTGTTATCAGGATGAAAAACTATAGCTAATAATTTCCCCCAGCTTTTGTATTCCTTTTTCTATTATTTTTTGATCGGTACAGGAGTAATTTAATCGCATGGTGTTTTGTTGAATATTATTTGTATAGAAGGATTCTCCAGGTACAAAGGCAACTTTTTGTTGAATGGCTTTTTGAAAGAGTTCGAATGTGGATATTTTTTTATCTAATGTACACCAGAGAAATAGTCCACCTTCTGGATTTGTTAGTTGGGTGTTTTGGGGAAAGTATTTTTTAATCGCTGTTTCCATTATTATTTTTTGCTGACCATAGTGTAATTTAAGCTGTGTTAAATGCTGATCAAAATCATTTTCTTTAAAGTATTGGGCTAAGATAGCTTGTGAAAATGAGTTGCTGTGTAAATCGGCGGCTTGTTTGGCAATAATTAATTTTTTCATTACAGCTTTTGGTGCAACAATCCAGCCAAGGCGAAAAGCGGGGGCGATGGTTTTTGAGAACGAGCCTAATAATAGGGTTTGTTGTGGTAAGAGGGTGTAAAAATTACTTTTGGCTTGTCCACTAAAACGAAGTTCACCATAAGGGTCATCCTGAATCAGATAACTGTCTGTTTTGGCAATTTCTTTAGCAATGGCTTGTCTATTTTCTTCGCTATAGGAAATACCTGTTGGATTTTGAAAATTAGGAACGGTATAGATTAATTTAGCGTTATTTACTGATAATGTTTGTTTTAATTGCTTTAAATCCATGCCTTGAGGGTGAAGATTAATGGGTAGAAACTTAACCTGATAAAGTCGAAAAGCTTGTAATGCTCCAAGGTAGCCGGGGTTTTCTATTACCACCGCATCTTTTTTATTTAAGAACACCTTTCCCAATAAATCTAAGGCTTGCTGAGAGCCATTAGTAATTAAAATATCCTCGCTTTCAATGTCCAAATTTTGAGCTTGGTAACGTTGTGCTATCTGCTCTCTTAATTCTAAATTCCCTTCTGTATTGCTGTATTGTAAGAGTTGCGTTCCTTTGTTTTCAAAGGCGGATAAACTGGCTTGTTTTAGTTGTTGCAGAGGAAAAAGTGCATCATTAGGAAGTCCACCTGCAAAGGAAATAATATCCTTCTCATGCGTTACTTTAAGAATTTCACGGATAAAAGAAGGGCTTACATTTTGTATGCGATTAGAAAATAGTTTTGAACTCATGCTGTTTTCTCCCTAATGGTGATTGGCATTTTTCGACTGATTGCGATGACTAATACAATTCCAATCGCAAAAAGAAAAGTGGTGCTATTAAAATGTTCGTTTAGCAATATAATTGAGGCGATTATGGTTAAAAACGGCTGTGATAGTTGTACTTGGCTGACCCGTGCGATACCGCCTATTGCTAAGCCTTTGTACCAGAGGAAAAAACCGAATAATTGGCTCATGAGTGCAAGATAGGTAAAGCTTAACCAAACCTCGGTGGGTATGGTTGTATAATCTTCAGGTTGATTAAGGAGGGTTGGCACAATGATAAAGGGAAATGAAATCAGCAATACCCAGCAAATGACTTGCCAGCCGCCTAATTGTTGCGAGACTTTTCCGCCAACGGCATAGCCTAAAGCACCTAAGAGGCTACCTGCAAGTAATAGTAAATCACCAGTTTGAAAACGTAGATTTCCTTGTAATAAGGTATAACTTACAACGATTGTAGTGCCTATAAAGCTAATTAGCCAAAAACATTTGGAAGGGCGTTCTTTTGAAATTAAAGTGGCTATTATGGCTGTCAACAAGGGGATAATGGCAATAACAACTCCCGCATGTGAAGCGTGTACTGTCTTCATTGCCCATGATGTTAGGACGGGAAAACCAATAACGACCCCAGATGCAGTTACAATGAGGTATTTAAGTTGTTGTTTATTGGGTAGTGGTGGTTTAAAAAAGAATAAAATAATGGCTGCAAAAATGGCTGCCACTGATGCACGCCCTAAACCTATAAAGATAGGATCAAAATAAGGAGTAATAAAACGTGTGGCTGGCAAGGTTAAACTGAAAATGGCAATGCCAATAAACCCTAGCAATATACCTCTTGATTCATTATTCATATCTCTTATTCTCTATAACTGACTTGCATAAGAGTGTAGCTTTATGCAAACTATCAATACAGATTCAATAAAATTTAATTGATGCAGTACAGTTTGTTATTTTTATACTCTGTACTTGTTTTTGATGAGGTCATTGTATGCCTAAACGTTATGAGCGCGGTAGGTCGGCTAAGATGCGCATTGCACAAAGCTAAAATTCAACACTAATCTATCCGCGCATCGCCAGCCGATAGTATAAACGTTTTAATCTTTTTGATTTGAATTCAAAACAATATCAGCCATCCCAAATAAATATTTAGCTAACCCATTCAATAGGCTTCTGAAAATATTCCAGCCGTTCTTTATCCATAGTCCAAGGTAAGAATGATGATATATCTTCAGGTGGCGCAAAATTATTTTCAGCACAGGCTTGCAAGTAAGTAGAGAGTCAAGTATGAGGATTTAATTCCCAGCGTTTGGTTTTTGGTTCACCTTTTATGGGAGCTTTGGTTTCTAAAGCAGAATCTATTTGCCGTCGAAATTTTTCTATTGCTGATTGTAAGTTTTGGTGTGGTTGTTTAAATAAGGTGGGTTGTTGATCGAGTGGCTTTGCTTGCTCTCGTTTAATTTTACGCAGATGTGTTGAAGAATGCTTATAATAGAGGGAAATTTCTAGAAAATGGTGATGAGTGGTAGTGGGTTAGCTGAATATTTACTTTCAATTTAACTTAAACCACTAAAAACACAGAAAAATTGCAGAAATATAAACGCTTTCTACACGGCTAAAGCCGTCAATGTGAGTTACGAGGTCGGAACCTCGTAACTAGGAAATTCACAAAGCTTCTCGCAATGATAT
>JALVEA010000202.1 GCA_027008665.1 Thiotrichaceae bacterium
TAGGCACCTGCACCAAGCGAACCGTATAAATCGAAATCAACGCCTGTGTCTTGAATATTTTTACCTAAATACCCTGCTTCATAGGCTTCTTTGACTGCCTGTTCAAAGCGAATAAAGGGTTCATCCATAAACTCGCCACGCATATAGTTGTAACCGACCGTAGCATCAATACAGTAACCTGCAATTGCCATGCCTTCGACTAAGGCATGTGGGTTAAAACGTAAAATATCGCGGTCTTTACAGGTACCTGGCTCAGATTCATCTGAATTACAGACGATATACTTTTGCCCCGGCATTTTGCGTGGCATAAAGCTCCACTTTAAACCTGTAGGGAAACCTGCCCCACCACGGCCACGCAGACCTGATGTTTTAATAATTTCAATCACATCATCAGGACTTGTTTTTTCTTTAATAAGTTTTTGCCACATTTTATAGCCACCTTCTTTAAGGTAACTCTCTAATGTATGCGCCTCATCACCGTATTTCTTTGTTATGAAGCAAACTTGATCAACCATCGCCTTTACTCCAATCCGTCCAGAATCTCATCCACCTTTTCGAGTGTGAGACCTTCATAATAAACATGATCCACCTGCATCATAGGCGCACCACAACAAGCTGCTAAACATTCCTCTTCTATTTTAAAGAAGAATTTTCCGTCTGCGGTTGTTTCACCCATTTTAATGCCAAGCTTTGATTCTATATGACTTACGATTTCATCTGAACCGTTTAGCATACAAGAAACATTGGTACAAACAGAAATACTGTGCCGTCCTGCTGCTTTTTGGTCTAATTCAAACATAGAGTAAAAACTAGCAACTTCATACACGGCAATATTAGGTAAATGAAGATAAGCCGCGACGGCATTCATTTTTTCTGTGGAAAGATAATGATCCTCATGCATCACAGCTCGTAATGCCGCTAACAATGCTGATTGTGATCTATCTTTAGGATAACGCTTCAACCATGAGTCGATTTCATCACGTTCATATTGCGTTAGTATGGAAGCTGCATCTTTTGATGCATTTCTCATATCCTGTATTTTCACAGTCTCTACTTTGGTGTCACTCATCGATCCACCTCACCAAATACAATATCCATAGTTCCTATAATGGTTACAACATCCGCTAACATATGCCCTTTAGTTAGCTCATCCATTGCTGACATATGAGCAAAACCCGGAGCGCGAATTTTCAAACGATAGGGTTTATTCGCACCATCGGAGACAATATAACAACCAAATTCACCTTTAGGATGTTCAATAGCCGCATAGGCTTCGCCTTCTGGCAAGCAATAACCTTCCGTTGCCAATTTAAAGTGGTGAATCAAGGCTTCCATATCCGATTTCATTGCCGTGCGTGGCGGAGGAGCAACTTTATTGTCATCTAAAATGACAGGACCTGGATTTTTCTTTAACCAGTCAACACATTGTTTAATGATGATATTAGATTGACGCATTTCTTCAACACGTACTAAATAGCGGTCGTAACTGTCACCATTAGTCCCCACTGGAATATCAAAATTTATTTTATCATAGACTTCATAGGGTTGCTTTTTGCGCAAATCCCATTCAACTCCTGAGCCTCGTAACATTGCGCCTGTTAAACCAAGTTGTAAGGCACGTTCTGGCGAAACGATACCAATATCAACTAAACGTTGCTTCCAGATACGGTTATCTGTCAGTAAAGTTTCGTATTCATCCACATATTTAGGAAAACGAGTGGTAAAGTCTTCAATAAAATCAAGAACCGTTCCTCCTCGATTTTTATTTAAACGTCTAACCTCTGCTTCGCTATGCCAACGTGATTTTTCAAACATTGGCATCGTATCGGGCAAATCACGATACACACCACCTGGACGATAATAGGTTGCATGCAAACGTGCGCCAGAGACTGCCTCATACACATCCATTAAATCTTCACGCTCACGAAAAGCATATAAGAACATGGTCATTGCACCCACGTCCAAAGCATGAGCGCCAATCCATAATAAATGGTTAAGGATACGGGTAATTTCATCGAACATAACGCGGATATACTGTGCGCGAATAGGCGCTTCAATCCCCATCATTTTCTCTAGTGCCAGTACATAACCATGTTCATTACACATCATCGACACATAATCGAGACGATCCATATAACCTATCGATTGATTATATATCTTGCTTTCAGCTAATTTTTCAGTACCACGATGCAGTAAGCCAATATGCGGGTCTGCACGTTGAATCACTTCACCATCCATTTCTAACACAAGACGTAATACACCATGTGCAGCAGGATGGGCAGGACCAAAGTTTAAGGTAAAGTTGCGAATTTCAGGCATTAATCCTTCGCCTCCGACGCTTTTGATTCTGCTTTTTCTGAAGGACGAATAACACGCGGTACAGCAACACGCGATTCGATAGAAACAGGTTCATAGATAACACGTTCTGATTGTTCGTCATAACGCATTTCAACTTGTCCCTCTAAAGGAAAATCTTTTCTAAAGGGATGACCAACAAAACCATAGTCGGTCAAAATACGGCGTAAATCAGGGTGATTGGAAAATAAGATACCGTAAAGATCAAAGGCTTCTCTTTCAAACCAATTGACACCATTCCAAATAGAATCTAATGAATCAACGGTCGGCATATCGTTATCTTCACAAAATACCTTTAAACGTAGACGATTATTATTCTTAATTGAAAGTAAATGAGTCACTACCGCGTAACGCTTGCCATCATATTCGACCGTTGCAGAGGATTTATCAAAATCAAATAAACCATCATTTTTACGTGTAACCCCACGGCTAAAGCTAGATACATCTGAATCCCATTCAGACTTTCCATAGGTAAGATAATCTACACCGCATAAATCAATCAAAATCTCGAAAGAATGTTTATCACGCAAAGTTTTTGCTACACGAAGCAAATCGACAGGAAGGATTTCAATTGTCAGTTCTTTAAAAGCAATAGTAGAGTTTTGAATAGCCTCAGCAAGACTTATCTCTAATTCTGTTTGCAATGTTTGCAATGCAGTGGAAGCGGCTGTACTCATTTAAGCTTCCACCTTACGAGCAAAGGTATTACTGCGTTTAATTTTATTTTGTAGCTGAATCAGTCCGTACAATAAGGCCTCTGCCG
>JALVEA010000203.1 GCA_027008665.1 Thiotrichaceae bacterium
GTTGGTTAGGGGACAAGCAGCGGTTTGTGTTTTAGGGAAGGCTATTACATCACGGATGGAGTCGGTGTTTGTCATTAACATCACTAAACGATCTAGGCCAAAGGCTAAGCCTCCGAGGGGAGGGCAGCCGTATTTGAGTGCGTCTAATAGGAAGCCAAATTTTGCGCGGGCTTCTTCTTCTGAGATGCCTAACACATTAAAAACGGTGGATTGCATTTCTGAGTCGTGGATACGAATAGAGCCGCCTCCTACTTCATAGCCATTGATGACCATATCATAGGCATTGGATAGGGCTTCTTTGGGATTGGCTTGTAGTTCTTCTGCGCTGCAAGTTGGGGCGGTGAAAGGGTGATGTAGGGCTTGTAGGCGTTTTTCTGTTGCGCTCCATTCAAACATAGGGAAGTCTATAATCCAAAGCGGTGCCCAATCTCCTTTGAGTAAATCTAAGTCTTTAGCGAGTTTTTCACGTAAAGCACCGAGGGCATCGTTTACAATTTTGCTTTTATCTGCACCAAAGAAGACTAAATCCCCGTCTTTTGCTCCTACTTTTTGCATAATATCCATTGCAATATCATCAGGTAGGAATTTGAGAATAGGGGACTGCAAGCCATTGATTCCATCGGCGAGTGTATTTACTTTGATATAAGCGAGACCACGCGCACCGTAACGGCTGACATATTTGGTATAGGTGTCAATATTTTTACGTGATAGTTTACCCCCCTGTGGTACACGTAATGCGGCAACACGGCTGTCCTTATCATTTGCTGGGGTTGCAAAGACTTTGAAGTCTACATTTTTCATCTGCTCGCTAACTTCAACTAATTCGAGTGGATTACGCATATCAGGTTTATCGGAGCCGAAACGATGCATGGCTTCTTTATAGGCCATGCGAGGGAATTTAGCGGGTAGATCAATATTAATGACTTGTTTAAATAAGGTGCGAATCATTTCTTCGGTTGTTTCCATAATATCCTCTGCTTTTACAAAGGACATTTCAAGGTCAACTTGAGTAAATTCGGGTTGGCGATCTGCACGTAAATCTTCATCACGAAAACAACGTGCAATTTGATAATAACGATCAATGCCCCCCATCATTAGCATTTGTTTAAAAAGTTGTGGGGATTGAGGCAAGGCAAAGAAATTTCCAGGATGTGTGCGACTAGGTACAATATAATCTCGCGCACCTTCGGGGGTTGCTTTAGTTAGCACTGGGGTTTCAACGTCAAGAAAATCCTGCTGATCAAGAAAACGACGTATAACACTGGTCATTTTTGCGCGGGTACGCATTCTGTGTTGCATTTCTGGACGACGTAGGTCAACGTAACGGTAAGTTAGACGTATATCTTCATTTACATCATCACTTAGCTGGAACGGTGGGGTATCAGAGGCACTTAACACTTCCAGATGATTGGCGATCACTTCAATTTTACCGCTTTGTATTTTTTCATTGATCATGCCATCAGGGCGTGCGTTCACAACTCCTTTAATACGCAAAATATGCTCGTTACGAATGGATTCAGCAAGGCTGAACATCTCTGTAGAATCAGGGTTAAAGACAATTTGTACAATGCCTTTGCTATCACGTAAATCAACAAAAATAACCCCGCCATGATCACGACGACGGTTGACCCAACCGCATAATGTTACTTCCTGATCTAGTAAAGATTCATCAACAATTCCACAACGATGAGTACGCATAAGATAACCTGTAAATTCTGTTAGTGGGGGCTTTTTTTATTAAGCGATTCCCCTTTGAAAGTTCTATTTTTATTGGACAAGTAGACTGCACTAAGATTTGGATTTAATAGAGATATCCTTGGACACTTAGCATCCTATCAATAAAAGCGGAAGGATTATGTAATAAAAATAATGGAGAGTAAAACTAAAATTCATTGTTACAAACGGGTTAAGAGTGATTTGCTAATCGCATTAGGAACTGAAAACCTGATATTATCGCCCTTTAAATTCTAATAAATGATATTTACTTATGAGTACTGCTGTTTTTAAAACCAATTTGCAATATTTACCGCTGATGAGCCGTGGTAAAGTGCGGGATATTTATGATATTGATGCACAGAATATGCTAATTATTACCACTGATCGTTTATCTGCTTTTGATGTGGTTTTGCCTGATCCTATTCCTGAAAAGGGTGCAGTGCTGACTAGCGTTTCTAATTTTTGGTTTAAAAAACTGGCACATATTATTCCTAATCATTTTAGCACTTTGAGTCTTAATGAGATTGGTTTGTCAGATAATGAAATTGAACAGTTCGCATCTCGCGCTGTGGTGGTGAAAAAATTACGCCCATTGCCTGTTGAGGCGATTGTAAGAGGCTATTTAATTGGCTCTGGCTGGAAAGATTATCAGCAAACGGGACAGGTTTGCGGTATTGATTTGCCTGATAATTTACAACTAGCGAGTAAATTGCCTGAGGTTATCTTTACCCCTTCGACTAAGGCGGATGTTGGGGATCATGATCAGAATATTGATTTTGCGAAAATGGTTTCTCTAATTGGGGCGACCTTGGCAGAAAAAGTACGGGATGTTAGCTTGCAACTTTATCGTGAAGCGGCTGATTTTGCATTGCAAAAGGGGATTATTATTGCAGATACTAAATTTGAATTTGGTCTGGATGAAAATGATCAACTGGTCTTGATTGATGAGATCTTATCACCTGATTCTTCGCGTTTTTGGGCATTGGATTCTTACCAACAAGGTATTAGCCCGCCTTCTTTTGATAAGCAGTTTATTCGTGATTATCTTGAAACATTAGCATGGGATAAAACGCCTCCCGGGCCTAAATTACCGCAAGAAATATTGGATAAATCGGCACAAAAATACCAACAAGTGGCTGATTTATTATTAGGCGACACTCAACCGTGAAAGTACTTGTAACAGGTGTAGCAGGGTTTATTGGTTCAGCGATTGCTGAAAGCTTATTACAACGCGGTGATACTGTGGTGGGTATTGATAATCTAAATGATTATTATGATGTCTCCCTTAAAAAAGCCCGTTTAAAGCGCATTACTAAGGCGGATAAATTGACAATCTTTCAGTTTATGCGGCTTGATATTTCTGATCGTAAAGCAATGGAAACGTTATTTTCAAAAC
>JALVEA010000204.1 GCA_027008665.1 Thiotrichaceae bacterium
ATGGCTTATGGTATAACAATCCGGGATTAGTACAGCTATTAGGGCTTTGCCCCTTATTAGCCGTCACCAATAATGTGGTGAACGGTATAGGATTAGGTATAGCCACACTGGTAACACTGGTTATTTCCAATGCCTCCATCTCTTTTAGTAGAAACTGGGTGCGTAAAGAAATCCGCATTCCTTTTTATGTGTTAGTGATTGCATCTAATGTCACCGTTATCGATTTATTGATGAACGCATGGATACCACAATTACATTTAATCCTTGGTATCTTTATCCCCTTGATTGTCACCAACTGCGCTATTATTGGCAGAGCAGAAGCCTATGCCTCCAGAAATACACTACTTCCCGCCATTGTTGATGGCATTATGATGGGGCTTGGTTTTACACTAGTGCTCATTACACTCGCCGCTATGCGTGAACTCATTGGCAGTGGCACGCTGTTTGCAAATGCAGACGTTATGTTTGGAGAAAACGCAAAAAATTTAACCATCCATCTTTTTAATAATTATAAAGGCTTCCTATTAGCTATCCTCCCTCCCGGCGCTTTTCTCGGTATGGGATTTTTAATCGCCTTGAAAAATATTATCGACAAACAACTTGAAAAAAAGAAAAAATCATCACTGAATACTATTCCCGTTGTGGTTGAAAATAGTTTATAAGACACAATCACCACGATAATAAGCATTAGCCGAACATTTTTTATGAGCTGAATCATTAATACATAAATAATAACGAACAATACTACCCTCTTTTACTGGCGTTAATTTATGCCCGTGATCAGTACAATATTTTAATGCTGGGTTGACCATGCCTAGCATCGGGGGTGTTGATGTGTCTTTGCTTGCAGATTTCGCAGAAGGTTCTGCTTTTGTCGTGGGGTTAGGATTCACACCACCGCAACCTGCTAATAAAAACATTAAACAAAATAAGAAATTATCAATAATTTTCCACTTCATCATATTGCTTACTTACCCCCTGATAATTGTTTTGAAATTTTAGGCATTGAAATGCTTTTCTGAACAGGAAAAATAGCAACATCAGCAGCTTTCATAACTTTGTTTTTTCTCTTTTGTTGTGAATCATTACCTTTTGCGGCAACTGTTGTTTTTAATACACGCATTTGACGATGACCCGATGCTAATGTACGTAATTCGACCCGTTTTATTAATGTGCTTCTACTAGGCAATTTTTTACCATTCATAGAAAAATTCTTAGCATTATTTTGGGCTTTTTGAGCTTTATTTTGGGCTTTTCTTGCAGAACGTCCATTTGAAATACTAACGGTATTATTACCTGTTGATACATTATTGCTTTCATTGCTTTCTGCTATCTTGCTAAGGTCATCTACCCATAATGACATATAGTAAGTTCCATCAGGAATTTTGCTACCAGCTTGCTCATAATTAATCTTAAAATAGGCAGGATTACTGAAGTCACGATAAACATTATCACCTGAGACTAATTCAAAACTCGTTGTTTCATAAAACAAATAATAGCTACTATTTGCGGTGGGAGGCAAGCTTGAAGACAAGACAAGATTGACATCCCAACCACTTGGTAACGTTGCCACGCCTTGATTGTCTATTTGATAAGTCAATATTCCATTACCAGCATTATCCCAATCTGCTCCCCAAGTATAAATGCTGATATCAGGCAATGTATTGCGTATTGTCACATATCCACTTCCCATAGACTTATTGTCGTTTTCATTGGACTCTTTGATAACATTACGATCATCAATCCAGAGTCCCATATAGTACTTTCCATCCCTTAGATCTTCTGGAAATTTAAAGGCTGCAAGATTATTTTTTTCCTCACTTCTTATTAGACCACCACCTGTTTTAATGGTAGAAGAGTCTATGGTTTCATAAAAAACCAGTTGATCATCCACATCAAGTTGATCATCTTTAGATAATATTAAATTTAAATCCCAACCTGCTTGAGCGGTAGCTGTCCCTGTATTAATGACTTCCCATGATAAAAAGCCGTTACCTCCAGGGCGTTCATCATAAGTAGCATTCCAAGTTTTTATCTGTAAATTTGGCAAATTATCAGCAGTAGGCGTTGTGGGTTCTACCTTAGAATCATTACCCGTATTAGGAGCATCTATCAAAACCCAAGACTGCATTAAAACACTTTCAGCGGTACCTATTCCTGCATTAGATTCTGCAAACTGATAAGGCATCCAAAAATAGCCATTATCGCCTGAGGTAGTACCCCATGAGTTAAGAATTTTATAAGCCCCACCGTATTTATTATCATCGTAACCAACAATAGTCACTGCATGTCGTCCATGTCGAGAGGATACACCGCCCGTTGTATTGAAAACAGGATTTGATTTGCTTAGATGAAAGATGGATTCATTAGTAATAATACCAATAACAACAGGGAATTTTTCACTCAATGCCTGCTTTATTTGTTGTCTACCCGTAATTCTAAAATATTTCTTTGCTTTATAACGAGACGCTTCTTCTCTTGCTGTTGAAGAAGGCTGTATTAGATAGTTTTCTGTATAAGGCATAGTTGATAATGTGGCTGCACCCTTTTCAACAATAAGTGCCATAGCATCATAAATTTGAGAACCACCATCTCTTCCACCATTGAGCTGATTATAAAGCCAAGAAGGACTAAAGATTGTTTGAGTACTATTTAAAGCCCAACCTTCTTCTTTATGTTCTTGGTAACTTTTAAGACCATACCCTACAGCCCAAGCAACACAACTATTAATCTGACCTTGATCACCTGCAATTGGAAAATCATTACTTAGATCAATGCGTGAAGGCAAACCAAGCGTACCATCAGCAGCACCAAAGGTTGTAGCATTACCAAAAGACCCCATTGGCTGAGCAGTTAATACCTCAATTGGAGTTTCTAAAAGACCTGTCGCTTGAGTTTGTACATTATCTTGATTAATACGTATCGTTATTGTCTCTACATTGCTAAACAATAAGCCATCAGAAACTTTATAAGATAAGGTTATTTCATTCTTTTCACCTGTTAATGTGACATATACTTTACCACTATCAGGGTTAATATAAGCAAAAGAATAACCATTGCCTGTTTCAGCAGATTCTAAATAATAACTCAAGCGATCGCCA
>JALVEA010000205.1 GCA_027008665.1 Thiotrichaceae bacterium
CAAGACCCCATTACCATTACCCAAGATATGACCGTTGGTGAGGTGATGAAAATTACCAAAAGGCATAATATTTCAGGTGTTCCCGTCGTCGATGGTGAATACTTAGTAGGCATTGTAACAGGGCGTGATCTACGCTTTGAAACCCATCTTGATCGCCCAGTCACCTCGGTAATGACGGGGAAAGAAAAACTGGTCACGGTAAAAGAAGGCGCTAGCAAGCAAGAAATAGAGGCATTATTACATCAGCATCGTATTGAAAAAGTGCTGGTTATTAATGATGATTTTAAACTACGGGGGTTAATTACGGTTAAAGATATTCAAAAATCCACCGATTTCCCTAATGCTTGTAAAGATAAATCGGGCAATTTACGTGTCGGTGCAGCAGTCGGTGTCGGGCATGGAACGGCTGAACGTGTGAGTGCATTAGTAGCCGCAGGTGTAGATGTGATTGTCGTTGATACCGCTCACGGGCATTCACAAGGTGTTTTGAATCGGGTCAAATGGGTTAAAGATAATTTTCCGCAAGTTGAAGTCATAGGGGGTAATATTGCAACCGCAGAAGCAGCGCTGGATTTAGTTGAAATGGGAGCGGATGCGGTGAAAGTGGGGATTGGTCCTGGATCAATTTGCACTACCCGTATGGTGGCAGGAGTGGGCGTACCACAAATCACAGCTATTATGAATATTGCTAGAGCATTGGAAGGAACAGGTATTCCACTGATTGCCGATGGGGGAATTCGTTTCTCAGGTGATGTGGCTAAATCATTAGCCGCTGGGGCGCATTGCGTTATGTTAGGCGGTATGTTTGCAGGGACAGAAGAAGCTCCAGGTAATGTTATTATTTATCAAGGACGCTCCTATAAATCCTATCGTGGCATGGGATCATTAGGGGCTATGGTAAAAGGGTCTAGTGATCGTTATTTCCAAGAATCTGAAAATGCGGTGGATAAATTAGTCCCTGAAGGCATTGAAGGGCAAGTCCCTTTCAAAGGTCCATTAGCACCAATTATACATCAATTAACAGGCGGGATTCGCTCCAGCATGGGCTATGTTGGTTGCTCTACATTAGAAGAAATGCGTTCTAAACCGTCCTTTGTGCGTATCACAGGGGCAGGAATGAAAGAATCGCACGTGCATGATGTAACCATTACCAAAGAAGCCCCTAATTATCATAGCTAAAAGGACCCCCTTAATGAGCCACAATATCCATACAGATCGCCTTCTTATTTTAGATTTCGGCGCACAATACACCCAACTGATTGCGCGTCGAGTGCGTGAAATAGGCGTTTATTGCGAAATTTACCCTTGGGATGTCACCGCAGACGAAATAGTTGCTTTTGGAGCCAAAGGTATTATTTTATCAGGCGGTCCAGAATCAACCATTGCTGAAGAAGCCCCGATTGCACCTAATATCGTATTTGAATTAGGTATTCCAATATTAGGTATTTGCTACGGTATGCAAACCATGGCGGAACAGCTTGGGGGGAGCGTTGAAAACGCAGATCATCGTGAATATGGCTATGCACAAGTGAGAGCGAGAGGACATTGTGCCTTATTCAAAGGTATTGAAGACCATACCAATGCACAAGGGCATGGCTTGCTAGATGTTTGGATGTCACATGGTGATCGTGTTGAAACCATGCCAGCAGGTTTTAAGCTAATGGGAAGCACTGATAATGCACCAATTGCAGCGATGGCTAATGAAGAAAAACATTTTTATGGGATTCAATTTCATCCCGAAGTCACACATACCAAACAGGGTAAGCGCATATTAGCGCGTTTTGTGCTGGATATTTGTGGTTGTGAAGCACTTTGGACTTCTAAAAATATTATTGATGAAAGTTTAGTATCGCTTAAAAAACAAATTGGCTCCGATCAAGTAATACTTGGCTTATCAGGTGGTGTTGATTCCTCCGTTGTCGCTGCCATGCTACATCAAGCGATTGGTGATCAACTAACGTGTGTGTTTGTGGATACAGGATTACTTCGCTATCAAGAAGGCGACCAAGTGATGGCAACCTTTGCTGAATATATGGGGGTAAAAGTCATTCGCGTCGATGCTGAAGAGCGATTTCTATCCGCATTAGAAGGCGTTACCGACCCTGAAGCTAAACGTAAAGTGATTGGTAAACTCTTTATTCAAATCTTTGAAGAAGAATCGAGTCAATTAAGTGATGCTAAATGGTTAGGGCAAGGAACTATTTATCCTGATGTGATTGAATCCGCAGGTAGTCGAACAGGCAAAGCACATTTGATTAAATCACACCATAATGTCGGTGGTTTACCTAAAAATATGAAACTAAAACTGGTCGAACCGCTACGTGAATTATTTAAAGATGAAGTACGTGCTATTGGTATAGAACTCGGTTTAGCCCCTGAAATGGTATATCGTCACCCTTTCCCAGGGCCTGGTTTGGGCGTGCGTATCTTAGGTGAAGTCAAAAAAGAATATGCCGATATTCTACGTTTAGCAGATCATATTTTTATTGAAGAACTGTATAAACATGACCTGTATCACAAAACCTCACAGGCATTTACAGTATTTCTACCGATTAAATCCGTTGGTGTAATGGGAGACGGTCGTCGCTACGACTATGTGGTTGCTTTACGTGCAGTTGAAACCATTGATTTTATGACCGCTCGCTGGGCGCATCTGCCCTATGATTTTTTAGAACTGGTCTCTAATCGGATTATTAATGAAGTACAAGGCATCTCCCGCGTTACCTATGATATTTCAGGCAAGCCCCCAGCGACCATTGAGTGGGAATAAATACCCCTTGATGAAAAATATTGACGAAAAATGGATGCACCATGCACTCACCTTAGCAGATAAAGCCTACCAACAAGGCGAAGTCCCTGTTGGTGCGGTTTTAATAAGAGATAATCAAATCATTGCCGAAGGTTGGAATCAACCCATCGCCAACCATGACCCATCCGCCCATGCAGAAATAATCGCACTGCGTTTAGCCGCCCAAGCAGAACAAAACTACCGCCTCCCTAAAACAACCTTATATACCACCTTAGAACCCTGCATTATGTGCGTCGGCGCAATCATCCACGCCAGAGTAGAGCGCATCGTATTTGGTGCCTA
>JALVEA010000206.1 GCA_027008665.1 Thiotrichaceae bacterium
CTTATGGTTAGCGTAATAATCAATGCCTGATTCGTCGCTGTTTTTATAGCGTTTATGTGTCCATAGATATTGCGCGGGGAATTCTCTGACCTGTTGTTCAATGATTAAATTAGTACGGATTGTATCCTGCTCAATATCATCACTAGGAAAATCAGCAATAGGCGCTAAAAAACGTAATAAATACCCCTTTGCACGTTGTTTTTCATCGTAAAGTCTAACCGTAATAAAGGGAATAACCTCTGCATTGCTAATAGCAGCTAAACGTGAAGTGCTAGGGTTAGTGGGTGCTTTTACTCCGAAAAAGGGAATCGATAGACTATTTTTATATTGAAAACTTTGATCAGGTGCGATCCAGACAGTATGTCCTTTTTTTAAACTAACAATCAAAGCACGTATTTTAGTTTTTGGAATCGCTTTGCCATAACGACGTGCTCTTACCTTGGCAACAATATGTTCTAAAAGAGGGTGTTTATGCGGTCTGTAAACCACATGCACACCACCTGTTAATTTTGAAATCGTCGGACCACCTGCTTCCAAACTAGTAAAGTGCATACCCAATAAAATTAATCCTTTTTTTCTTGCAAGCCCTTGTTCTAAATACTCAATCCCTTCGATGGTAGACAGTGCGGCTAGTTTTTCATCCGACCCCCACCAGCTCAAGCTCATATCCATTATGCCTTGACCTAAAGAAATAAAATGATCGACACAAAGCTTCTCCCGCTCTGTCTCAGACAGCTCAGGAAAAGCCAGTTTCAGATTAACATTGGCAATATGACGGCGAGATGTGAGCAATCGATGCATTAATTTGCCGAATAATCGGCCTATTTGCATTTGCCAAGACCAAGGAAGGTAGGTTAATAAATGCAATAAACCAATTACAAACCACATACCCCAATAACGAGGATGCCAAAAAGACGATTTTTTTGTAAAAATATTCAAACCCTTATTTATTTTTCATTACTCAAGCGATATTTGGTACTGCAATAAGGGCAGCGAATACTTTTAGTTTTAGAGGATTCAATCGCAAGAAAAACGCGCGGATGTGAACACCATCCAGCAGAATTACTCGTTGGACAATGCAAAGGTAAATCCGCACTGCTAATAACGACCTCTTTTTTAATATTCAAACTCTTGCAATCTGACAATCGATCTACCATCCGTTTTCTCCTTGAGTAATTTTTAAGAAAATATTAAATCATGCTTAATCCACAAAAGTTAACCAATGTATATATTTTTCAGCGCGTGCATGAACCACATCGAAAAATAATGATTGTAATTGTTCTGTAATTGGTCCACGAGTACCTTCACCAATAGGACGATTATCTAATTCACGTATCGGTGTAACTTCTGCCGCTGTGCCACTAAAAAAGGCTTCATCCGCAATATAAATTTCATCACGGGTAATACGTTTTTCTTTAATTTCATAACCAAGGTCATTTGCCAAGGTCATAATGGTATTTCGAGTAATACCGTTAAGTGCAGAGGTTAGATCTGGCGTATAAATAATACCTTGTTTAATAATAAAGATATTTTCCCCACTGCCTTCTGCAACATAGCCTTCATTATCTAATAATAACGCCTCATCATAGCCATCGGTCAACGCTTCTTGCAATGCCAACATCGAATTAATGTAATGCCCGTTTGCTTTGGCTTTACACATGCTGATATTAACGTGATGACGGGTAAAAGAAGAGGTTTTAATGCGTAGACCGTGCTTCATATTCTCTTCGCCTAAATAAGAACCCCATTCCCATGCCGCTACAATTGCATGTGTTTTTAGATTATCAGCACGTAATCCCATCCCTTCTGAGCCATAAAAACACATTGGACGAAGATAAGCAGATTCTAAATTATTTTCAACCACTGACCTAATTTGCGCTTGATTGATTTCCTGTTTAGAAAAAGGGATGTTCATACGCATAATTTTTGCAGAATCAAATAAGCGATCCGTATGTTCATTTAAGCGAAAAATAGCCGTCCTATTATCGTCCGTTTTATAAGCTCGAACACCTTCAAAAACCCCCATACCATAATGCAAAGTATGTGTTAAAACATGGACATTGGCCTCGCGCCAAGCAACCATTTCACCATCAAACCATATCAGGCCATCACGATCTGCCATTGACATTGATCTATCCTCTTAATTTATAAATATTATAGAAAAAAGAGAATACACTGATAGGTCTAGAAAAAGCTAGTCAATTAGCCCTTATTTTTAAGAGCAAGATTATATTTTTATAACCCATATACTATGGGGGCTAGGTGGCTTTGATTCCAAGTAAACCTCGGGAATCTAAACCTAGGCTTGGACTCCATTTTTCCTAGTTACGTGGTTCTATAGCCTGTCTAACCTTGTAGCTCATATTGACAGCTCCATTATTAATCGCACAAGCTAAAGCTTGGACTCCGAATCTTCGCTTGCAATAAATTCTGTTATGCTAAAGATTAAAGTAAACAGTTTTTAGTTTTAGAAACTTTTCTTCAAACTTATCTTTATCAAAACTTGATGGATAATTCAATTCAAAAATATCAGAAATAGAATGAGCAATATCTTCTTTTGTTTCAATTCCCCAAAAATTACTTCCTGAAAGTCTTTTTACTCGCGCTACGCTTGTTGAGCTTTTTTTAAAGCTTTTGTTTATATCTTTCTGAGTAGGTACAGTGACAAAGGAGTAAATAAAATGATTAAGCTTAAAAATTGAATAATGACTGCTACCAATAGAAATATCTCGACCAGAAAAACTATTAGAAGAATATATCATATCCCAAGCCATTGGAATTTGAGCATTATCATTCCAGTTTGTTTTACATTGAATTACATTTATTTTTATTTTACTAAAATTGTCACGAATCAATCTATCTATATCATTAAGATTAAAAGAGTTTATTATTTCAGAGTTTAATTTGTCTGTATGGAAAATTTCATTATTAAATTTTTCTAAATATTGCATATTATAACAAGCCTCTTTATCATCAGGGAATGTTATAGCAATTAGATCAGATTCTGTATTAGAAGAAAAACCTTCGTACCAAACAGTTAGTGCTTCCACAATAACTGGAGGAACAAATGCTTTTTTATGTTTTA
>JALVEA010000207.1 GCA_027008665.1 Thiotrichaceae bacterium
TGATATTAATGCTTCAATTCCTAAAAGGGTATTTACGAATGTTGAAAAATGCATAAATATATTAGAAGAATATAATGTAAAAGGAACTTTTTTTATACAGGGTATGGTTGCTGAGCAACGCCCAGAAGTTGTAAAACTAATTGATTCTAAAGGTCATGAAGTAGCTTCTCATTGTTATTCTCATAAATCTATTTTTTCAATGTCTTCTGACACTTTTAATGATGAAGTAGAATTAACTAATAAATTATTAGAAGATATTACAGGGAAAAAAGTAAAGGGATTTAGGGCGCCAAATTTTTCTATTTTTAATTCGACTGATTTTGCTTTTGAGGTATTAAAAGCTAATGGTATTGAGTATGATTCATCAATGTTTCCAATGACAACAAGAAGGTATGGAAACCCTGGGGTTAGCCTAAATATATATAAAGATGAGAAAACTGGTTTGCTTGAAGTTCCTATAACCTTGCTAAATATTAAAAAAATAAATATTCCCGTTGCTGGTGGTGGTTATATGAGATTGTTACCATATTTTTTATTAAATAAGGCAATTCAATCAGTAAACAAAAATAAAAGACCATTTGTCCTATATTGCCATCCCTATGAATTTGATTATAAAGAATTATGGGATATTGATAGTTCAGTTTCTTTTTTTTATAAATTACATCAAGGTATTGGTCGTAAAGGGTTTCCAGGAAAAATTAAAAAAATAATAGATAACTATAAATTTACTAGTATAGAAGAATACTTGTTATTAGAAAATAATGAAATTATAACTAAGTAACTAAAAAAATTTATACTTAATTTTAAATAAGTAAAATTTGTTCTAGATTGGAAGTGATTTATTTGCACCAATTAGGAGGAAGTAGAGAATAAATGAGGGATATAATATATGAATGTTTTATTTGTTACTATCAATGACAATCAGTATCTACCAGCACTCTTTGATAAAGTTTTTAAAAATAAACAGCCTGCAGATAATTATAAGGTGCTATTAACACGGCCACTCTATAAAAATGAGTCTTTTTTTAGGATGGTTTTAAAATATTATAATACATTTGGATTTTTAGAGTTTTCACGTTTTTCTTTGTCTATGATTAGATTAACTTTATTTGATTTTATTAGCCAAAAGAAAGGAATGGGTAGTAGTTTTAGTGTTGAAGGTGTATCAAAACTACATGGTGTCTCTGTTTTAAAGACAAATAAAGATGTGAATAACGAAGAAATAATTAATAAGATTAAAGAGCTTAATATTGATCTTGTTATTTCTATTGCATGCCCACATCTTTTTAAAGAAACACTCATTTCTACTCCTCCAAAAGGTTGTCTTAATCTTCATGGCTCTCCATTGCCTAGATATAGAGGTGTTTTACCTTCTTTTTGGATGTTGAAAAATGAAGAAAAAAAGGCATTTAATACTGTTTTTTTTATAAATAAGGTAATTGATGGTGGAGATATATTAATACAACAGTCATTTCCAATAGAAAAAAATGATACATTGCATTCCTTAATTAGCCGATCAAAAATTTTTGCTGCAGATGTTATTAATGAATCAATAAAATTAGTAAAAAATGGAAATTATAAAGTGCATGTTATTGATCCTAGTGATGGAAGTTATTTTGGCTGGCCTAGTAAAGAAGATGTACATCAATTTCATTCAGTAGGTCGAAAACTTAGATAAAACAAGAATATTATTTAATAGAAAAATACATAGGGAGGCAGGGACGATTCATTGAAATGGCTAGAGGGAAAGGTAAATTCCTTTAGGAGTTTCTGATAAATGGATTGATTTAGATATTATTGTATTTTATTTCGTTGAAGTGACTGTAAAAAGTGGTATGATCTGTATTTCTTATGAAAAATAGCTTAGTATTATTGGCTGTAAGATAGAATACATTGTATTTCCATGGATGGACTTATATTATGATTTTTTTGAAAAAAATAGTATTTTTAATAATTACTATAGGGTTCGTGTCAAGCCCTATGGTAATTGCAAAAACAATTGAGAATGAACAACAGATTATTGGTTGGTTAACAAAATTGGATCCTTTACCAAAGATTCATTATTCTTATCCGTTACCACTTAAAAGGATGTCAGATGACTTGTTATTTGAATATGCAAGAATTACTAACGCTATTTCTATTTCTGGTGAATGGCATAAAGAAAAGGATATAGATAGAGTTGTTCGTATTGCTAAAAAAGTAAATGAATTAAAACCTAAAAATCCAGTATCAATAGGGATAAATTATTCGATTTGGCATCGAAGATTTGGAAAGAACCTTTCTCCAATGGATACAGGAGTAACCTATACGGAAGAATTGGAACTTCTTAAAGAAAATCTTGAATCTATTAAGAAGAAATTAGCTAAAGCGAATTTAAAATATGATGATAAAATTGAAGTCAGTCGTCTTTTGTTTGATTCAGAGCGTTTTCATATAAAACCCGATAATGTCGCTTGGAACAAAGCAATTACAGAAAAATATGATAGTGCCACTGATATTGTGAAAGATATTTTTCCTAAAGTAAAAATTGAATGGTATGGAAGAGGAGCAATACAAAATGGTTCATCGAAGACTGGTTGGGAAGTTACAAACTTTTTTTCTTTAAAAGAGAAGGGAAATAGTTTTAATTGCACGCTTTATACCGTACCTGAAATAGGTATTACTCGTGAAATATTTCGTAAAACAGTAAAACTTGCTCTCAAGTATAAGCAAGAAGAGGTTACTCCTTGGGTTGCTCTAGCTTCAGGGTATCGTCGGAAACTTGATACATTTCAAGTTTGGTCGCCAGATTGGAATTATGATCTGATTTATTCTTGGAAACTGGGGGCTGAAATTAATCAGCCTTGGTATTCTTCTGAAGCAGTAAGGCGTGAGCAACGTTTTGCTCCTTGGAATATGGCAAAAATAGTTGTTTTTTATCCACCTCCGTTTGACCAGCGTACCCCTCACTGGGCAAAGCATTTTGTTGCTTATGTGCGTGGAGCTCATGATATCAAAAAATTACCGTGAAAAATGTGTTAATACTAATAATTCCCCTATTATCAATATGAAAAATTTTATCCCTTTTGCTTTGCCGCAAATAGATGACGCTGAAATTGATGAAGTTGTTGATACGCTTCGTTCAGGCTGGCTTACTACAGGTCAAAAAACAACTCGGTTTGAACGAGATTTTTCTGAATTTATTGGTGTGAATTATGCCTTGGCTGTTAATTCAGCAACGGCTGGTTTGCATTTAGCATTAGAAGCGATTGGTGTTAGGAGGGGGGATAAGGTTATTACAACAACGTATACTTTTACAGCAACGGCAGAAGTTATACGTTATTTAGGTGCTGATCCTATTTTGGTTGATATTGATCCAAAGACATTTAATATCGATCCTGAAAAAATACGTGAAATAGCTAAAATACATAAAGATGTGAAAGCGATTATTCCAGTGCATTTTGCAGGTCAAGCGTGCGATATGACTGCCCTTAAAGAGATTGCAGATGAAAATAATTGGAAAATTATAGAAGATGCTGCACATGCTTTGCCTACAACTTGGCAAGGGAAAACAATTGGTACTTTATCTGATATTACGGTTTATAGTTTTTATGCAACTAAAACAATTTCAACAGGTGAAGGGGGGATGATCGTTAGTAATAATAATGATTATATTGAACGTATGAAAGTGATGCGTTTACATGGAATTAATCGTGATGTTTTTGATCGCTATACCTCTGATCAGCCTTCTTGGTTCTATGAAGTTGTCGAGCCAGGATATAAGTATAATATGACAGATGTTGCTGCCTCTTTGGGGATTCAGCAATTAAAAAAGGCATGGGATTTTCAAAAACGCCGTGAGGCAATTGCGATGCAATATAATGAAGCTTTTTCTGATTTAGCATTACGACTGCCTTATGTCTCCCAATTAGAAGATACTCATGCATGGCATTTGTATGTACTTCAGCTTGGGGTCGAGCCTATAGAAAATACTTCTGGCGAAGAAAGAAATAGATTTATTAAGCAAATGCTAAAAGAAGGGGTTGGAACAAGTGTCCATTTTATTCCTTTGCATTTACATCCTTATTGGAAAAATCGTTATGGCTATAAGGAAGATGATTATCCTATTGCTTTGAATGTTTTTCATCATGCTGTTAGTTTGCCTATATACCCAAAAATGACGGATCATGATGTTTCTTGTGTTATTGAAGCTGTGCGTAAAAATAGTGATATCAACAACCGTTTGTGATGGTTGATTTTTGTATTTATTCTTCTTTGTTTATCTAATAACCATCATTATTTTTTGGTGTATAATGAGGATATTTGTATCAATGGGGAATCATTTATATGTATTTGGCAGAAAAATTTTATAAGCATATACTGAAAACCCCTGCTCCTTATTATGCTAAATATTCTTTATTGTTAATTTTATGGAAGCCAATAAGAAAATTTATTAATGTAGTTGTTATTCCAAATATTCCATTGAATAATTTAAGGATAATATTTTATAGATTACTAGGATTCAAAATTGGAAAGAATGTTTTTATAGGTATGAAATGTTATATGGATGATGTAGCAGTCAATATGACAGTAATAGAAGACAATGTGACTATCTCCTATGGTTGTTATTTTGCCTGTCATGGGAAAGGGCAAACACATACACCAATTCTAATAAAAGAAGGAACTTATATTGGAATGAGATGTAATATATTATCAGGTCGTAAAGGCATTACTCTTGGGGAAAATAGTATTATTGGAGCAGGGAGTCTGGTTAATAAAAGTGTAGCTAAAGATGCTATTGCTATAGGAATTCCAATAAAGATAAAAAAATCTTAGGTAATCAGGTAAAAATAATTTATTATTTTAATTTGATAGCTAGTATTTTATTTATTGAGAGAGAAAAAACTATCCCATGGAAAAGGGGTTTTAAGTCGTATCTTTGAATTTAGAATTTATTATTCCTCTCTTTTATTTTTTTAAAATAGATAGTACATCTATTTATCTGTTGTTAGCTTACGTTTGTCGCCATCTATTGAATAATATCCTTAGTAGTGTGGTTATATGGATAAAAGGTATAGTACCTGTTTTTTCAATTTTACCCCTAATTTAAGCAGAGTGTTTAAAAAATGATAATTAGCCAATGCACGTTTCCGTCTTCAAAAAGACTATTTGATCTTTTTCTTACTATACCTAGTTTATTAATTCTATCTCCTATTTTTTTGTTAAGCATTATTGCTATTAAGTTGGATAGCAAAGGACCTGTCATATTTAAACAAAAAAGAGTGGGCTTAAATGGTAAAATATTTGAGGTGCTAAAATTTAGAACGATGGTGGTTGATGCAGAGAAGAAAGGAGCTAAGGTCACGACAAGTAATGATGTGAGGATTACAAAAATAGGCGCTTTTTTAAGGAATTGCAAGGTAGATGAATTACCTCAATTGCTTAACGTGCTCAAAGGAGAAATGAGTTTAGTGGGACCACGTCCCGAGGTGCCAGAGTACGTCAAATTATATCCTGATAATATGAAGAATATTATTTTATCCGTTTCTCCTGGAATTACAGATAGGGCTTCTATTGAATATAAAGATGAAAATAAGATACTGGCAAATTCAGTAGATCCTGTAAAAGATTATAAGGAAAAAATATTACCTATTAAGCTATCTTATTACAAAGACTATGCTCTAAATCATTCTTTGAAAACAGATATTAGCTTAATTTTTATTACGCTTTATGCTATAGCTCGTGGCTAAGAATTAAGGAAGTTCAAACTAATAAGAAATTTACATGAGAGATAACTTCCAAATTCTAAATTGTTTCAATATATTTTCTTGCTATTTTTTAAGGCTAAATCAAAATTAGCGAAGCTATTCTATAAAATAATTTAATTTAATATTTTTAGAATGTTTGCTATAAGGTATAATTAATTCTTTACTGCTTGTTTGATAGGGTAAATAAGTTTATTGTACATAAAGTTATGTTTTAGAACGGATGCATCTAATAAGATTATTTGATAGTGCTAGCATAGTATTTTATTTGTTTTTAGGATGTCTGTTTTTTAATCAAGGATTAAATAGCTTGTTGGTATAGCTATTCCATATTTATAATATTCCATTTTTGAAAATTTTCTATGATAGATTTACATTGTCATATTTTGCCAGCTATTTGTGATGGCTCGCCTGATATCGATACATCATTAAAAATGGCTAAGATAGCCGTTAATGATGGTATTACTATTCAAGCATGTACACCTCATATATATCCTGGTCTATATAATAATAATGCTATCAATATTCAAGTCGCACTGAAAAATCTTCAATCACTATTAGATACTGAATCAATAGCCTTAAAATTAGTGATGGGTGCTGATGTACATCTTGTTCCTGAGGTTGTGGATGGATTAAAAAGCAAGCGAATTCCAACCCTAAATGATTCTCGTTATTTTTTATTAGAACCTTCTCATCATGTTTCTGTTCCTAGATTTCTTGAGCAGATTAACAAATTTATTAAAGCGGGGTATATTCCGCTGATTACTCATCCTGAACGATTAAAATGGTTGAGCAATGATAGCTATAATGAATTTATTATGGCGGCAAAAATGGGAGCATGGATTCAATTAACAGCAGGTGCTATTGAAGGTCGATTTGGTAAAAAAGCTAAAAACTGGGCTAATAAATTTTTAGAAGATGGTGTTGTGCATATTATCGCTAGTGATGCGCATAATATAAGAAACCGTCCGCCTGTATTAAGTAAGGCCTTATTATTGGCGAAAAAAATTGTTGGGGAGGAAGAAGCAAACCGTATGGTTAATGATAGGGCGAAGGGTGTATTGGATAATTTACCGCCTGAAGATATTATTATGCCTTCGGCTTTACGCATTGGAAAGCGTAAAAATTTTAAGAGAGAAAAAATAGGTTTTTCTCGAAAATTGTGGCTTGATTTTTTCGGTTTAAAAATACCATAGCTTATATATTGGTCTATTTTTTGCTACCTAAAATCTGCGATTCTTAGTATTTAAAAGTAGAAGATACTAGATTGTTTTCTTCATATTTTTAATTTTACAAAGAGAGTCGTGATACCTTATGAGAGCATATGTCGAGAAAATAGCAGGTCTTCTACTTGTCTTTGGTAGTGTTTTTTTATCAGGATGTTCTACTAGTACTTATTCTTTAGAATCTTATGTTGATAAGTTCTCCAGAAAAAGCAGCCTGGTTAAAGAAAATGATGGTAGGAGAGGATTAGGGGTAGGTTTTTCTGTAAAAGACAAAAAGGAAGTTTATAGTATATTTTCTAGTAATGAAGAATTGAGTTATATCGCGAGTAGTGATGTTTATACAATAAATGCAGGTGATAAGTTAGATATCAGTGTTTTTAAAGTACCTGAATTGAATAAAATTACGACGGTTAATTCAAAAGGGGATATTAGTTTCCCTCTTATTGGGAGGTTTCATGTTAAAGGGCTTTCAGAGCATCAGGCAGAAGAAAAATTAGCTTCAATCTTAGGGGTTAAATATTTACAAAATCCACAGGTAAGTATATCGATTGATAATGCGATTAATAATAATGTGACGCTTGAAGGTTCTGTTAAAAAGTCAGGTATATTTCCTCTTCAGGGCAATATGACTCTTTTGCAATCTATTGCTTTAGCTGATGGGTTAACTGATATGGCTGACCCAACTAAGATTATTTTATTTCGTAAATCAACCTCTAAAACTTATTTATTAAACTTACAGGCTATACGTGAGGGTAAAGCTAGAGATCCTTATGTGAAAGCCGATGATCGTATTGTAGTGGCAAAATCAGGTACGCGCTCGTTTATAAAAGATGCGAGTACTATTTTAGGTGGTTTAGTTGCTCCAATATGGGGTTTATTTTGAACGAATATTCAGTGTTTCTGATATTTATCTGTCATAGGGTAGGTAAGAATATGTCTGGATTTTATTATTAGTATTTAAAGTGTTAAATAGAGTTGTATTAGAATGAATGATTTACGAAAGATAAACTCTCAAGTATTGTCAGAAGAGAAATATGCAGGTGGGTATGGCTATTACCCACCTGACAAAGAGGATACGCTTGATTTCCGTACTATATGGCGTTTTTTTATAGGCTATAAGTGGAGTATTTTATTTATTACTTTAGCTACTTTGATGCTCTCGCTTATTATATCCCTTTCCCTTACCCCTACTTATCGAGCAGTTGGTACGATAGAAATTCAACCTGAAAGTGAATATGGGGATAAAATTAACGAACAAAAAGGGCAAGTTACGGATAAGAGTTTTTATGAAACACAGTATGAATTTCTTAGAAGTAAGGCGCTTGCTGCTCGAGTTATTGATAAGTTAGGTATTAGAAATGAAAATATGAAAGATCCTGATCAGATTGAAGACTCAAATAAGCCTCTTTTTTCTGATCTGATAAAAGATAGCAAACTCTGGTTATTTGATTTGAAGCAATCACTTGGGTTTGATATCGGAACAATATTTTCATTTCCTGAAACAAAAACTAATTTAGGCAAAATTCCTCAAGAAACTTTATTTTTAGAGCATTTAAAGGTTATTCCTTTGAAGAATGCGCGAATAGTTACCATTCAGTATGAACATAATGATCCAGAAATGGCGAGTAAAATAGTTAATACTTTAGCGAATGAGTTTATTGTTATGAACAGGGAAAGGCATTCTGAATCGATGTCTGATGCGCAAAAATTTTTTAAAAAGAAACTTGCTACTACTAAAATGGAGTTAGACAAAAAGGAAAAAGAATTGACGGCTTATGCCAAAAAATATTCATTATTAACAACAGGAAATAATGAAACCTTGGTTGAAAAGCGTTTGTTGGAACTAAATTTAGCGGTAACATTAGCAGAAAATAAACGCATTGAAATGGAGAGTCGTTATAAAACTAATAGTATCGGAGTGGGTAATTCGACTATTAATCCTTCGCTATACAATGGGGTAATGGGAAAACTGAAGTCAAAAAAACATAAAAAACAAGCGGAGTATGACACTCTCTTGTTAGGGCTAAAAAATCATGCAGATATTGATGTGACAATGGCTCAAGAACTACTACAACAGACACGGCGTGAGATTAATGCACTGCAAAAAAGAATTGATGCAGAGCAAAGAAAAATTAACCAGGCTGTAAGAACTGAGAAAAATATAAATCATGAGGCCTTAAAGAAAGCCTTTTTTGCTGCTGATCGAAAATTAAAAAACTTAAGGAAAGAATTAGAAGCACAAAAAAAGAAATCTTTTGTATTGCAAGATAAAAAGATTGGATATAACGCTTTAAAGAGAAAGGTTGAAATAAAGAGACAATCCTATAATGAATTGTTGAGAGGAGCTCAAAAAGTAAAAATTATGAGTGAAGGTGGAAAAAATAATATTTCAATACTTGATAAAGCAGATATTCCTTATCGTCAATTTAAACCTGATTTAACGATTAATTTGTCACTTGGTGTTATCGTTGGTTTATTTTTAGGATTTGTTGTAAGTTTTTTGCGCAATATGTTTAATGATACGGTTAGATCATCTGAAGAAATTGAAAAACTATCAAAGCTTCCTGTATTAGGGAGTATTCCCAAGATGAAAACAAGAACAGCCAAAACTCAAGCTCGTCTAACTTATGATAAACCCAAATCAGCGATAGCCGAAGCTTGTCGTTCTTTAAGAACCACATTGCTATTTTCTACTGATGGTGATCCTAAAGTATTATTGATTACTAGCCCAATGCCAAATGAGGGAAAAACGACAACAGCGATTAATCTTGCCTCTGCTTTTGTTCAGGCAGGTAAAAAGGTGTTACTGATTGATGCAGATCTAAGAAAACCTTCTCTTCACAATAGATTAAAACTGGATAACAGTATGGGTTTAGCCACTTGTTTGGCGGGTAAGTATGATATTGATGATGCAATACAACCAAAGGTACTTGGAGATCTGTCAGTATTAACGGCGGGGGAGGTGAGAAATAATCCAGTTGGATTGTTTTCAAGTGACAAGATGGAAAATTTATTAAAAGAGTTATCTTTGACCTATGATAATATTATTTTAGATGCTCCTCCTGTTATGGGCTTGGCTGATTCACTACTTTTAGCCCATATCTCTTCTGCAACGTTGATGGTTGTTTCTCATGGGCAAACTAATGGAAAAGAACTGATTACTACATGTAATAAAATTCGTCAGGCACGCGGGTCTTTAATTGGTTGTATCTATACTAAAGTGGGTACTTATGATGATGATTGTTCTCATGATATCTATGCTTATGGTAACCGTAATCAAAAAAACTATGGTCTTGTTCGCTAGTATTCCGTTGTGTGAAAAGATAACGAGGATTGGGCATCGGTCTCAAAAATACAATGGATGACTATTTTTGCTATCTTATCGTTGCTTAAAAATGCAGAATCAGATGTTTCTTTCGTTGCTAATAATTGTGTAATGTGCTTAACCTCTTTTAGAGTGAGATTGTCTTTGGAGTCTTTAACAATACATCCGCAATGCATTAAGATTTGATTTGTATTAAATCCATCAAGAGGAAAATAGGAACGAATACAGTTCTGTTTCATCTGTTGAAAAATTTCTTCTGATGCGATGAGGGGGGCTTGTACCATTGTGGTGTTGTATCTTTGAGGAATATGAACTTTTTTCATTGCCATAATCATAAAAATAATTAAAGCAATAATAAAAGCCATTCTATTAAGATTGCGGTGAAAGTGTTTGTGTTTGAAGTTTATAGGTGACAGAGCAGAGGCAATAGCAAATGCAATAAAAAATGGAAGAAAAATAAAGAAAATGAGCCAAGGAAGTAATGAAATAAGCTCATTTTCTTTCAAGTAGCCTACATCTAATGCAACTGAAAGCCATACTATTTCTAGAAGGATACTTAGTATGATAATACTAAGTGTTATCCAATAGGTTGCTTTGATTTTGAATGATGGCATATAAAACTATCAAGCTAATACTCAGTATTTGCTATTTTAAAATTATCAGCTAGGACCGAAAAGTTTGGAGAAATTCCTGAATTTAAAATCCAGTAAGTGAAGGAAGCTATTAATGTTATAAGTAAGACATAAGCCGCTATTTTAACCCATTTTGAGGTGGGTTCAGGAGGTTCTCCATAACG
>JALVEA010000208.1 GCA_027008665.1 Thiotrichaceae bacterium
AAGCTGGCTAATAAGAATACGGTTTTCCAAGAGACTGCTTCATAGGCTTCATCAATTTTAAGAACCCCTGATAGCACCATGCCAACAGCGCCTGTTAATAAGGCTATTGATAATTTAATATCGGTAAATAACACCATGGTCAGTGCGATGGTAAAGAAAACACCTGCCCATACGACTTTTTTAGGGCGTAGTTCTTCACGCGGGTATTCGGTGGTAATGACAACAAAGTTTTTATCTTTATCCAAACGCATCAAGGCTTCCCATGTGGTATGGACAACTAACGTATCACCTGAATGCAGGGGCATATTGCGTATATCTTCACCTTCACGCATGGTTTCACCATCACGGTGTAAACCGACCATCGCAATACCATAGGTTTTACGCATCCATACGTCGCGGGCGCTTTTGCCGATTAATTTAGAACAGGGTGGAATCACGATTTCAGCAATACCTGCTTTACTGCTAGACAGTGCTTCAGAAAAGGTGCGTAATTCACTGCGTTGTCTTAGTTGGTATTTATCGACAAAGTGTTTTAAGTCATTAGGTTCTGCCACGACTCCTAAGACAATACCTTCTTTCAATCCTGTATCACGATCTAAAGCGCCCGGCCCTACTCTTGTTTCTTGCCCTAGTAATTTGGTCGCAATAATTCGGACTCGATAAGCGGTTTCAATATCATCTAAATGTTGCCCAATAAGATCTGAGCCTTTAGGAACAACCACTTCATAAAGCTCATAGTTGATACCATAAACATCATGAAAATATTGCATAGCATCAGAACCTGTTGGGTTACTTTCACTTTTAGTCACAGGTAAAACAAAGCGTCCTGCTAGCACAAAATAAAGAATACCTGTAGCGACTAAAGCAACACCAATGGGAGTAACAGAAAACAAGCCCCATAATTCCATTTGTTGATCAGCGGGAAGAGTTGAGTTAGAGGTTGCAATGAGATCATTCAATAGTATCAATGGAGAGGAGCCAACCATTGTCACTGTGCCGCCTAATATGGCGCAAAAACCCATCGGCATTAATAAGCGTGACATAGGTAAACCTGAACGGGCTGATATACGCGCAACAACAGGTAAAAAGAGTGCGGCAGCTCCAACGTTTTGCATAAAGGAGGAGATAAAAGCAACGGTTGTCGAAACAATCGGGATAATACGTTTTTCAGATGTACCGCCAACATTTAAGATAAAAGCAGCAACTTTCGACATAATGCCTGTTTTATCTAAGCCAGCACCAATAATCATGACCGCAATAATGGACATAACCGCATTACTAGAGAAGCCATCAAAGAGATGATTAGGGTCAACCAAGCCCTTATCTATCCCCATCAAAGGGGCAAATAAGCCACTTAAACCTAGCAAGACCATAATACTGACCGCTGCAATATCAACATCAACAATTTCAAAGGCAAATAAATAAATGGTAAGAAGTAAAATAGCACTAACCCAAGCTATCTCTATACTCGGCACTTTATAAGCTAAAAAGAGGGCTAGAAGAATAAAAAGGGCAACCGATGCCAGCCGCTTTTTTATTAGAGTTTTAGTTGTGTCTTTCAATGTAATTTTTGTCATATTTTTACCATTTAACTTTTGCTAATTTAAAATTAGACCCGATTATAGTTACAAATAAATAAAAAATATGATTATTTTAAGATCATTGTATAAAAACAATTCGGCTGTGTTTTATCGCCCCCCTACTCATTAACATGAAAGATCAGCCAATAAATTTTTTCTATCAACTATCACTTACCATAGTGGAAATTATAGGGAAAGTCGGGGCGCTGAAACTATTTTTTATGAGCTTGTATGAAGATAGATCTTCTGCTCTTTTCATAGCCTAAATTATTTATTAATCTATATTACTATCTTTACTTTTTTCTTTAGATTTCCTTTAATCACAATGATTTCATTATTCTTTTGTCTATTTTTAGATGCTTGCTCATTACTTTCATTTTCAGGTGTTAAAATTTGAGGAATAACTCTATTGATACTTTCATGTCCTATTGTAAGCAGTGCTGTTTCCATTTTTTTAGTCTTTTGATATATCGAATTTAACCCTGAATTTGATAAGCGCTCAAATAAATCAGAATATGACTCTCCATTTGGATATTTTGTTTCCCATTTATTTCCCTTCCTTTCCTCAAAAAAATTATTATTTTTAATATCCGACTTAAATTTCCCTTCAAAATCCCCAAAATTCATTTCTTTCATTTCATCGATAATATAAATATCTTTTTTCTGTATATTCAAATACTTATTGACTATATAGAATGATTCTTGCACTCGTTTCATTGGGCTTAAAACCACAGTGTATTTTTCTTCTTTTTTTAATAAATATTGTCCTAGTAAATTCATCTGATTTTTCCCTTCTGGGGATAATTTCAAATCATTGGTTTGCCCTTGTATTTT
>JALVEA010000209.1 GCA_027008665.1 Thiotrichaceae bacterium
GATCAATAAAAAAGAATTAATGAAAATCTCATTAATCACCTTAGAACTAGACCGTCGCAATAAAGAAGGCTTAATCTGCCGTGATAATATACGCGCTGATATTACTGTCGCCTTTTATCTACGTGTCAATGAAACCAGTGAAGATGTATTAAAAGTTGCAAAATCAATCGGTGTAGAACGTGCTTCTGATAAAGATGCGGTGCATGAATTATTTAATGCAAAATTTTCAGAAGCCTTAAAAACCGTCGGTAAACAAATGGAATTTATTAGTCTATTTGAAAACCGTATTGGCTTTCGAGACAGTATTATTGCCGTGATTGGTAATGACTTAAATGGTTATATACTAGAAGATGTGGCAATCGATTATTTAGAACAAACCCCTAAAAGTGCCTTAGATACCGATAATATCCTTGATGCTGAAGGGATACGAAAAATCACCGAATTAACCGCCACCCAAAATGTGCAAACCAATGTTTTAGAGCGTAATGAACAACTTGCCATTACCAAAAAGAATGTCGAAACGCGGGAGGCTATGCTAGCACTAGAACGCCAAGAAGCCGATGCAGAAGCACGCCAAGAACGTGAAATTAAAACCATTCAAGCCCGTGAAGAAGCAGAAACTAATAAGGTGCAAGAAGAAGAACGATTACGCACAGAAAAGGCACGGATTATCACCGAAGAACAAATAGCAATACTCGAAGAAAATAAACAACGTGAAGTTGAAGTCGCACAAAATAACCGTTTACGTGCTATCGGAATTGAGGAAGAAAAAGTCATTCGCGCCCGAGAGCTAGAAACCGTCTCTAGGAAGCGCGAAGTAGCGATTCAAGAAATTGAAAAAGAAAAAGCATTAGAAATAGAAAAGAAAGAAATTGCCAATGTTATTCGTGAACGTGTTTCTGTTGATCGAACCGTTGCCGAACAAGAAGAAAAAATTAATGATGTTCGTTTGATCAGTGAAGCAGAACGTCAAAAGCAAGCCACTATTTTAGAAGCCGAAGCAAAAGCAGAAGAAGAGTTAGTAAAACAGGTTAAACAAGCACAAGCAGATGAAATCAAAGCCGTCCATAAAGCCAAAGAAATTAATACCATTGCACAAGCTGAACTAGAAGCCTCTTCCAAAGAAGCCGATGCAAAAGTAAAACTTGCTGAAGGCATACGCGCAGAAAAAGCCGCTCCTGGACTGGCAGAAGCAAAAGTCATCGAAGTCAAAGCTATTGCAAAGCAGGTCGAAGGTATTGCAGAGGCCAAAGTGCTACAAGAACGCATGACCGCTGAGGCTACAGGTATGGAAGCCAAAACTATTGCTAAAGAAAAAGAAGGTTTAATGGAAGCCAATATCCTACAAGAAAAACTCGATGCCGAAGCCAAGGGTAATGAAAAAATAGGCTTATCACAAGCCATTGTCACCCGCGAGAAATTCAAAGCAGAAGCCGATGGATTAGTAGAAAAATTCAAAGCAATGGAACAAATGAGCGAAGGCTCGCGTGAACACGAAGAATTCCGCATGAAACTCGATAAAGCCTTTGAACAAGCCATTATTCAAATTGATGCCGATAAAGAAATTGCCGCTTACCAAGCTAAAGTCCTATCCACAGCACTTGCAAAAGCCAATATTGATATTGTCGGCGGCGAAGGTGATTATTTCAACTCCTTTGCCCGTTCCTTATCCTTAGGTAAATCCATTGAAGCCGTTAAGCAAAAAAGCCCCACGGTAGAAGAATTATTAAATAAGTTTCTTGGAGGAAATTCAGCTAAAAACTAAAACAAAAATCCAACAAAAACCCTCGGAGCAAGCCCTCTCACTTGACGGTTGAATCTAAGATATAATTGATTATGCGATAATTTTTAAAAAGGTTTTATCATGAGTAGAAAACTTGTCAGCTTTGATTGGGCAATGAAAAAAATTTTAAGACAAAAAGCAAATTTTGTTATTTTAGAGGGTTTTTTAACTGAGCTTTTAAAATTTGATGTCAAAATAGAGGAAGTTTTAGAGAGTGAAGCTAATCAAGAAAATGAAGAAGATAAATTTAATCGAGTTGATTTACTTGCTAAAAATGAAAATGGGCAACTGATTTTAATTGAAGTGCAATACAGTAGTGAGATCGACTACTTTCAAAGAATGCTTTACGGCTCATCTAAACTCATTACAGAATATATCTCAAAAGGTGATAGTGGCTATAAAAATATTAAAAAAGTATATTCTGTTAATATTGTCTATTTTGCCTTAGGACAAGGTAAAGATTATGTCTATTATGGAAAAACTGAATTTAAAGGACTATATAAAAAAGAGGATATTTTAAAACCCTCTAAAAGACAACAAGAAGACTTTTGCATTGATACAGTTGCAGATATATATCCTGAATACTATATTTTAAGAGTAAATCAATTTAATGATATTGCGAAAAATAGCCTTGATGAATGGATATATTTTCTAAAAAATGAGGAGATAAAAAGTGATTTTAAGGCAAAAGGATTAAGTGAAGCCAAAGAAACGCTAGATATTATGAAATTAGATGATAAGGCTAGAGCTATTTATAAAAGAAGGGAAGAGAATAAGATGTATAAAGCCTCTCTTTTATACACAGCTAAACTTAAAGGGATAAAAGAGGGTGAAAAAAGAGGAATCAAAAAAGGTAAAAAAGAGGGAGAGAAGAAAAAGGCTATAGAGATTGCCAAAAATCTTCTATTAGCAAATATGGAGATAGAGTTTATTTGTAAAACCACAGGACTTAGTATTGAAGAAATAAAAGAGTTAAGAGGTTGACAGCAAATAAAAAACAATCGCCAAGCCTTATTTATAGGGTGGATAAGCGATAGCGCATCCACCAAAATCAACGTATCGCGGTGGATGCGTTACACTTATCCACCCTACAGTTTAGATTTAGCGAAAATATTGTAAGAATCTAAGCATTCAGTTGTACGCTAGAATTTAAAATATGATAAACATCCATTTCTTTTGCCAATCTTAACTTATAAGAAGCATTATTCTTATTAAGCCAAGATTGACAATCTTGCAAAATACCCTCTAACTGCTCATCAGTACGATCAGGGTCATG
>JALVEA010000210.1 GCA_027008665.1 Thiotrichaceae bacterium
CAGGCACATAATGAATATGGGCGTATTGTTGCTCCCATTTTTCAACTAATTCATTGCTATATAAATCTTCTTTAGCCCTTGCTCCCCAATAAATATATATTTCTCGTTGATTCTCTTCGGCTATTAGTTGCTCTACCATCGCTTTAATTGGTGCAAACCCTGTTCCACCTGCAATAAAAATAAGGGGACGTTCTGACCCTGCACGTACAAAGAAAGACCCTAGAGGACCACGAATGCGTAGCAATGCTTTTTCTTTCATGCCATTGAAAACATAGGTAGTAAAGTAGCCACCTTCAATTAAGCGTAGATGTAATTCTAAATTTTCATCATTAATAGGCGCATTCGCCAAAGAAAAAGCACGTTTTTTATTATCTTTTAATAGAAACTCTATATATTGCCCCGCATAAAATTGTAGACGTTTTCCCTTTGGTAAGGTTAATTGCATCTCCATCACATCATGCGATAATTTCTCCAATGAGGTAATACGCGCTGGCAATGTTTGTACATCAATATCATCTTTAGCAACCTCAACCACTTCAATTTCAAGTGAACTATTAGCAATGGCTGAGCAAAATAAGGTATCACCTTTGGCTTGGTCTTCTTCTGATAAACTAACAGGCAATCCTTCTGGATAACTTACCTTCCCTGATATTAACTTTCCCAAACAGTTTCCACAGGCCCCACTGCGACAACCATAAGGAAAGGAAATGCCTTGACGTAACGCCGCATCGAGAATAAGTTCATCTTTTTTTACTGTGAATTGATGCCCACTAGGGCGAATTGTAACGTCAAACGACATAATTTGTATTTACCTAGTAATTAAGGAACATGCACGTTCCTAAGAGTGGAATGAAATAAAAAGAAAGCTTTCTTTGAAAAGGGATTCTATCCTAATAGCAAAGTATTGATACAACAAAAACTCATATAATCTGTATTGCTTCCTGCTTATAGATTATAAGCCACATGAATTTGTCATAAATAAAGAGTAGACTACCCCGCTATTAAAAATAACGATAGGAAAATAGTTGTGCCCGATATACAGGTTCCCCGACGTAAAACAATATTGCTAATTCTTGATGGATTTGGGGTAAATCCAAGCAAAAAAAATAATGCCGTTCATGAAGCCAATACACCTAATTTGGATGAGTACTTTAGTAAATATCCTCATACTACTTTGCAAGCATCTGGTACTGCGGTAGGTTTGCCTGAGGGGCAAATGGGTAATTCTGAAGTAGGGCATTTAACCATTGGTTGTGGAACCATTTTACGGCAAGATTTAGTGCGTATTGATGATGCGATTGCGGATGGTTCATTTGAACAAAATGCTGTTCTACGTAATGCAATGTTGCTAGCAAAAGCAAATAACCGTCCTATTCATTTATTAGGGTTAGTCTCCAATGGTGGCGTACATAGTCATGTACGACATCTTTGTGCTTTAATTCGTATGTGTAAAGCGGAAGGTGTTGTTCCTGCGATGCATATTATTACTGATGGTCGTGATACATCGCCTAAATCAGCGATTCGTTTTGTGCAACAATTAAGAGAAACACTGAAAGCATCCAATGGCAGTATTTCTACCATGATTGGTCGCTTCTATGCAATGGATCGTGATTCACGCTGGGATCGTACTAAATTAGCTTGGGATTTAATGGTACATGGCGAAGGCAAGCCAATGACTAATGCCATTGAGGCTATTGAAGCTTGCTATGCTGATGGAAAAACAGATGAGTTTATCCCCCCTTATATTATGCAAGACGGTGCAACGATTGAACCTCATGACTCCTTAATTTTCTTTAATTTCCGTAATGACCGTCCGCGTCAATTGGCGGAAGCATTGGGTATGGATGATTTTAAAGGCTTTGAGCGTAAAAATTACGAGCCAATTACTGTCACCTGTATTACGGAGTATGATAAAAAATTACTTGCTCCCGTTGCCTTTACTCCTGAACGTCCAGCTACTAATTTATCACACACCATCTGCCTATCAGGTTTTAAACAGCTACACTGTGCTGAAACAGAAAAATATGCTCATGTAACTTTCTTTTTTAATGGCGGTCGTGAAACACCTTATGCTGGCGAAGATCGTATTATGATTGATTCGCCAAAAGTTAAAACCTATGACGAAGCACCTGAAATGAATGCTAAAAAGGTGGCAGATACCATTATCGAAGCAGTCAATCAGCAAAAGCATTCTTTTATTGTGGTGAACTTTGCCAATGGCGATATGGTTGGTCACAGCGCTATCCCTGAAGCCATTATCAAAGCGGTTGAAACCCTTGACAAAGAAGTAGGGCGTGTTCTCGATGAAGCGGTTAAAAATGATTACTCGGTAATTCTCACCGCAGATCATGGCAACTGCGATGAATATATTGATCCTTTTACAGGTGAGCCAAGTACACAACACACGGTCTATCCTGTGCCTTGTTTGATTATAGATACAAAATTTTGGCGACTACGTACTAATGCTGGCTTGAGTCACTTAGCCCCTACTATTCTTGAATTAATGGGTTTGCCAAAACCTGATGCAATGGAAGGTAACTCAATTTTACTGGATGCAATGGGACCTATTAGCCGAACCTAAGTAGGAGTATCAAAATGCTCTCAACAAGGTAATGACTCCCATCGCTATCACTAATAAACCTGCAATTGATCGTATGCTTGGATTGCGAGTCCATTTAACTAATTTATTAGCAATCACCCCCATTGCTAATAAATTAGGTAATGTACCAAGACCAAAAGCGAGCATCAGCAATGCACCTTCTAAGGCACTGCCTGAGGATAATGACATAATCAAAATAGTATAAACCAGCCCACAGGGAAGCCAGCCCCATAAAAAACCCAAGGGAATAGCGCGTCCGATGGTATTAACAGGAATAAAGCGACGACTTAATGGCTCAATAAATTTCCATAGTTTAGCGCCTATTGCCTCGACCTTAGTCAATGCATTCCAAAATCCTGCAAGATATAGCCCTAGTAACAACATAAAAATAGCGGCAAGGACAGATAAGATCTGTTTGCTTTGATTGAGTTCAGAAAGGCTAAGGATGCTTGCGCCTAAT
>JALVEA010000211.1 GCA_027008665.1 Thiotrichaceae bacterium
ATTGTTATGATGCATCACAATATCTTCGCTGCCATTACCATGATGAACATCAAAATCAACAATCGCTACCCGTGACAAATCATAATGCTTCACCGCATACAGCGCCCCAATGGCAATATTATTAAAGAAGCAAAACCCCATTGCTTGATTTTTTTCAGCATGATGCCCAGGTGGACGTACATTGCAATAGGCATGTCGATACTCTCCTGACATGACAATATCAGTGGCTTTAATAACGGCTCCTGATGCATATAAAATAGCATTTAGAGTATGAATACCCATGCGTGTATCAGGATCAAGCGTGTAAAAACCCGTCTTAGGGGCATTATCAAAAATAAAAGCGATATGTTCTTTAGTATGTGCTAGTTCAATTTGCTCAAGCTCTGCTAAAGGTGCGTTCATATAATGTAAAAAAGGAGCTAAACCCGCTTCAATAATATGATTCACAATGCTGTTAATTCGCAATGGAGATTCAGGATGATCATCCTCCATATCATGTTTTAAACAATCAGGATGACTAATAAAGGCAATTCTATTTATGGTTTTTATAGAACTGGTGGCAAGAAAACCCCTCTGTCTTTAGCTGAGGGGATGAATTGCCACATTTAACCTTATTCTTCAATAGTTTTCCTTACTGTTTTGATAGAAGCATTTCCAATAGAGTAACAAAAATACCCGTCACTCCAAAAAGTCTTCACTCATACGTAAATCACACCTTTTTGATGAAACACTATTTCAATTTTTTTCACGGACTTAACGATGGTTCTCAATCCATCTGTCATTTTCAGGTAAGCCCCTTTGTTTTGCATCCCAACCGCCTGATATTGTCTACCCTCAAATGTGACCAAGTCTTTTGGTTGAATCGGATATCGTTGCCTCCGAATAGCAGGGGCGTAGCCGTTTCGGTTCTTTTGTAATGAACGGTTATTTTTACGCTTAAAGTGGATGGTTCTTTCTTCTGCTCTCTTCTGCTTTGACCCACCAGCAATAACAAACGCATCATTAGTATGCGTTTTTTCAATATTATGCTGATAGCGGTTTGCTTTGGTGATGTAGCCAAATGTCTCAATCGCTTCTGGAAAATAGCGTAATAATCGACTGCGGATAATATTCATAGTCGTTGCTGATTTTAAGCTTTTATGAGATTTAATATCTAGCTCAAACTTGCCAGCGTGTAATGCTTTATGATGTTTTTCACATAAAGTAATCAAGTTGTTAGGTGCATTTGAACCACCATTAGAGCGATATTTAATATGATGAACTTGTAATCTGTCGCTACATCCTTTCTTTTTACTCTGGCATTGATAGCCATCCCGACTTAAAACATAAGCCTTAACATTCTCAAAACCATATTGAACGCCTTTTTGATATTGCTCATTTGTTATGTTTGGGTTCTTTATCTTAGCCATATCAAATGTACCCGTTTCTAAAACCACCTTGGTTATCGGTAGTAATGATTTAAGTTGATTAATTAAATTGATATGAGCGTCCACTTTCCATTGTACAGATGGGGCTAAACGTCCTTTTTTTGTACTGGCAGAGCGGTTCAAAAATCTTGGTTTACGGTATCTAAGCTTGTTTCTTTTCTGCCTTCTATACATGCGTCTTGTATCCATCTTCGATGAAATATCATTACGCATCTTCGCTACTGCTGAAAATACCTCCTTGGTCTTTGATACAACTGATAATCCAACCTCTGAATGACCCGTATCAACACCTAAGGTTAAATCCTGCTTATAACCTGTTGAACCATGAATTAGTTGGATAGTAAATGGACTACGGCGAATAACCTTAGCCTTGCCACTTTCAAGCAATAATCTTGCTTTTCTTGAGCTACATGGCATCAATGTTTCGCCATGCTTATTAATTACAAAAACTTCCATTTTAAAACCTTTAAAATTTAATCGTTAAAATTGAACGATTCCTCTTGCGAGGTTGATTCCCATCGGCAATGTTGTAAAAGCTTGTCAATCCAAGCACACCGACCCGTTGAGGTCTTTTAATACTTGGAGACAGAGCCTCAGACTTGGGAGGCATCCAAGGGTGTCATAACTAAAACAACGTAGTTCTCGAGGAACTTAGCCTAATCACCTATTCAATCCGAAGACCTATCTTAAATCTCACGACTCAAGCCCCTCTGTCTTTAGCTGAGGGGTAGTTGACTCTCTAATAGATTTACTAATTCGGTATTTAAAATTTCATAACCACTTGCATTAAGATGCAACCAATTTTGGCTATTGCGGTACTAACGGAACAATCTATACTCCGCCTTTAAGAAAAAATTATAATAACTATAGGTTAAATTATGGCGAAAAACGCTGACAATCGAATAAAAGATAAAAATCCCCCTGCATTGCAAATAAGGAATCTGAAAAAAACCTATGATAATGAAATGGTAGCGCTTAATGGTATTGATCTTACCATTGAGCAGGGAGATTTTTTTGCTTTATTAGGTGCAAATGGTGCTGGAAAATCAACCGCTATTGGTATTGTTTGTTCTTTGGTCAATAAAACATCAGGAGAAATTAAGGTATTTGGACATGATTTAGATTCGGAACGGGATAAGGCGAAGTCTTTTATTGGGCTTGTACCGCAGGAGTTTAATTTCAATATTTTTGAGCCTGTTATCGAAATTATTGTTAATCAGGGAGGATATTATGGTATTGAACGCAAGGAGGCTTTTCGTCGTGCAGAGGCATTATTAAAACATTTGGATTTATGGGATAAACATAAACAAAAAGCGCGAAATCTTTCAGGTGGGATGAAGCGACGTTTAATGATTGCTCGTGCTTTAATACACAACCCTAAATTATTGATTTTAGATGAACCAACGGCAGGAGTAGATATTGAAATTCGACGTTCCATGTGGTCGTTTTTAAATCAATTAAATAGTGCAGGAACGACGATTATTTTAACCACACATTATTTAGAAGAAGCGGAAAATATGTGTAAAAACATTGCTATTTTGGATAATGGAGAGGTGATTGAAAATAGCAATATGAAGCAATTGCTTTCCCATTTGCAAACAGAAAGATTAGTGTTTGATTTAAAAG
>JALVEA010000212.1 GCA_027008665.1 Thiotrichaceae bacterium
TGGTCAGTTTAGCAGTAGGCGCTTTACTAGGTGGAGCATTTCTCCATCTTATCCCTGAGTCTTTTGAGAATATCGATAATAGCACCCTTGTTTCTATGGAGATTATTGGCGGTATTGTACTGTTTTTTATACTTGAAAAATTCTTACATTGGCATCACCACCACGGGGATGGTTGTGAGCATACAAAAGCAGGACATATTTATCCCGTTGGACGCATGATCTTAATCGCCGATGGCGCGCATAATTTTATTGATGGCATTGTAATTGGAGCGGCTTATTTAGTCAGTATCGAAGCAGGAATCTCCGCAACCATCGCCATTATTCTGCATGAAATACCGCAAGAAATTAGTGATTTTGGGGTGCTGCTACATGCAGGTTATAGCAAAGCAAGGGCATTATGGGTCAATTTCCTCTCCGCATTGACTGCTGTTTTTGGCACGGTGCTGGTATTGTTTGCAGGTAGCGCGAGCGAAAGTCTCACGATATGGCTTCCACCGATTGCCGCAGGGGGCTTTATCTATATTGCAATGAGTGATTTGATCCCCGAAATGCATAAGCATAAATCAACTAAAGAATCTTTTTTGCAAATTATGACACTATTTATTGGGATTGGGATTATGTTGCTTTTGCTTTTTATAGAATAGGACAAAGCCTTGCAGTTTCTTGCAAGGCTTCTCTTTTTTAAAACATTTTTGACAAGTTAACTCATTGGCTTCTATAGGTTCAAGCCTAAAGAATATGCGTTAAAAATCCCAAGCCGATTAGGGCTACGATTGCCCCTCCTGCTCTGACAATCCAGCCACTGTAAATATGTTTAAGTTCGCCTATTGCGATACCTGCTAAGTGTAATAAGCCAGTAGCAATAACAAAACCTATACTATAAATTAAAGGATTAGCGGCGTTAGGTAACTCTGTTCCGTGAGCATGACCATGAAAAATGGCAAAAGCTCCAACAATGAGGGCAGCAATCCACATAGGTGGTTTTACTACAAATAAGACCGCTAAACCAAGCACCACACCTGATAGGGCAATACCTGTTTCAATAAAGGGAATCGGTACACCTGCAACACCCAAAGCTCCACCAAATGCCATAACCAGTGGAAAGACGATCGGGAGTATCCAGATCGCTGGTCTACCTAAGAATGCACCCCATAAACCAACAGCAACCATTGCAACAACATGGTCAAGCCCTGAAATTGGGTGCATAAAGCCATTCAGGAAGCCACCTTGTAAGCTTGCGACATCAGAATGAGCGAAAGCGGGTTCAAAAATTATCAGTAGCAATAATATCCCTGTTATTATTGTTTTATGTTCAAATTTTATTGTATTCATAACGTTTTCCTAGACACCCATCGTGTCAAATTAGGATTGATAAAAAGCTAGTATCGGGCTACAACCGTTCCGAGGGGAGCACAGGAGTTATCGGGAGTTTGTTTGAGAAATACCTACTGCGGGAAATCTAAAAGCTCCTCTCTTACATGATTGCATAGAATAACTATTTACTGATAAATGATTAAAAATACAACTGAAATTAGCTACTTCCGCAGTAGGCTCATTATTCTTAGACAAGCTCCTGGCCTGTTTCCTAGCACGAAAAACCAGTCTATCAAGACTATATTATGAATGCAAAATTAATAAAGAATGTTGTAGCAAGGTAGCCTTATAACCAGATAAAATTCAAAGACTAATGAGGGAGGTATAAATATGAAAAAGATAATGATAATCGTATTTACATGGCTAATAATTGCTATATTTATTGGTATTCTAGGTGTTTTATTCACCTCTATTATTCCCTTTTTCGGTTTAGGTTTAATTCTTGGTATTGTAGGAGCGATGATACATTCCATATTTATTTTATTTGATAGAGATATAAGTTTTTGGAAAGGTGGTTTTATAGTGGCTTTTATATCCACTGTAATATCACTCGTTTCTGGAGCAATAAGCGGTAATCATTTTGATTTTTTATTTATTTTATTCTTCCTAAGTTACTATTCTATATTCGGTATTATTCTTTATTTTATAATTGAAAAATATATTATTAAATTTAAACAATAAGGAGCAACATTGAAAACAAAAATTTTTATTAGCTTATCTCTTAATAAAATAAATAATGGTAGAAAATTTGATCAGTTATACAACTACTACTGAGATTATTTAGCTATTACTGCTTAAATTGTAATGAAACCCATGCATAGCTTTATTTTTTGACTAAGCTTATTAAGTATGAAGATAAAAAATGTGGGAAGTTTTGTACAAATATATATGGTGATGCTGTTAATCAGTGCTTTTTTAGTGGCATGTAGTAAGACATCATCAACAGAAAATCTTGTTTGTCAACTATCGGCTAAAAACAAGCAAACATGTTCATCTGTTTTGAGCCTAAAGTCGGGTGTTTTACGCTTTAATGAACAAGATCATCGTTTTGTTTTAGAGGCTAATTATGATGCATGTTTTCAGTCGGAAACGCTAGAAATTACAGGTGATTATAAACAGCAATTACATAAGTCAGTGTTTGATATGGAGTTATTGGCAAGACATATAAAATCTAAAAACAATACGGTTGATCTATTTTCACGCACGATAGGACTTATCACATTAAATAATATTTCATTAAAAGGACGCTTTGTTGATATTTGGGCAATGATTCGTACACATACACAGGTTGTCGAAAATTTACCAAACATAGAAGTGAATTGTAGTCGAGAAGGAGACAAAAAATGAGTGTACAACAACAGACCTACAAAGGTCATGACATCAAAATTGAAGATGGTATAAAACTCTTTATCAATGGAAAAAAGATAGATTACCTTGAAGATAAAGAGAAAGGTAAATGGTTTTCTAAACATTTACCCTATACACAATATGATTCTTTGGAAGAGTTAGCAAGGGCAATTGCGGTAGATACTGCAGAGTTTAAATAAATTGCAAAAAAAATAAAAAGTCAATAATAAATTAACGCGAGAGAGTGATCATTAATTGATTATCATAGTAGTAAGATTGAAATATAAAAATGATAGAAATCAATTGTGATACAGCCTCTGTAGTACATTAA
>JALVEA010000213.1 GCA_027008665.1 Thiotrichaceae bacterium
CAGAGCCAGAACGTGCTATTGATGGTGATTTTATCATGCCTGTGGAAGATGTTTTCTCGATCTCAGGTCGTGGAACAGTTGTAACAGGACGTATTGAACGCGGTATAGTACACGTTGGTGATGAAATTGAAATCGTTGGTATTAAAGAGACCAAAAAGTCAACTTGTACAGGTGTTGAGATGTTCCGTAAATTGCTAGATGAAGGTCAAGCTGGTGATAATGTCGGAGTGTTACTACGTGGAACAAAACGTGATGAGGTAGAGCGCGGTCAAGTGCTTTGCAAGCCAGGATCAGTTAAACCACATACGAAATTTGAGGCAGAAGTTTACGTCTTATCAAAAGATGAAGGTGGTCGTCATACACCGTTCTTTAGCAACTATCGTCCACAGTTCTATTTTAGAACAACGGATGTAACAGGGGCTTGTGAGCTTCCAGAAGGTGTTGAAATGGTTATGCCTGGAGATAATGTAAAAATGGTGGTGACACTGATCAATCCAATTGCAATGGATGAAGGTCTACGTTTTGCTATTCGTGAAGGTGGACGTACTGTTGGTGCAGGTGTTGTTGCTAAAGTTGTAGAGTAATAGTTTAAGCTTTAAACCGTTAAATCGATTATTTAGGACTGAGAGTGTTGATTCTTAGTTCTAGGTGGTCAAATTGAGTATTAAATATGTCAGGTCAAAGAATTAGAATTCGTCTTAAATCGTTCGATCATAAACTGATAGATCGTTCGGCTAGTGAGATCATAGAAACAGCGAAGCGCACCGGTGCTAGAGTGAAAGGACCTATTCCTTTGCCAACTAGAAAAGAGCGTTTTACTATCTTGATATCTCCGCATGTTAATAAAGATGCTCGAGATCAATATGAGATCCGTACACACAAACGTTTGATGGACATCGTTGACCCTACAGAGCGCACTGTAGATGCTCTAATGAAGCTAGATTTAGCTGCTGGCGTTGATGTGCAAATTAAATTAAATTAAGGCGTATTAGGGATTGGAAATATAATTCATAAAAAAATGAAATTATAGTTTCCATCTAGCCAGTATGTCTGGCATAATGCGCGCCTTTCTCGGCTCGGCTAATCCCGAGCCGATTTTATCCAAGCAGATATAAAAGTAAATATTTGTGTTGTTAAGTATTTTGGAATGAGGTGTTAAATGGCAATCAGTCTACTGGGTCGCAAAGTTGGAATGACTCGGATATACAATGAGGATGGTTCTGCTACGCCTGTTACAGTTTTGGAGATGACTCCTAATAAGGTGTCTCAGGTTAAGTCTTTAGAAATTGATGGTTACACAGCTATTCAGTTGGTTGCAGGTTCTAAAAAAGCATCAAGAGTGAATAAGGCACAGGCTGGTCACTTTTCAAAGGCAAATACTGAAGCTGGTTCGCAGATATGTGAATCGCGTGTGGATAATATTGAAGATTACGAATTAGGTTCGGAAATTAAAGTTGATATTTTTAAAGAAGGTCAGTTAATAGATGTGACAGGCACTAGCAAAGGTAAGGGTTTTGCAGGTGTTTTGAAACGTTATAACTTCGCTGGAAAAGATGCAACACATGGTAATTCGATCAATCACAGAACCCCAGGTTCTATTGGTCAGAACCAGACCCCAGGTCGTGTTTTTAAAGGTAAAAAAATGACAGGGCATATGGGAGATGTTAGAACAACAACACAGAACCTTACTGTTGTTCGTGTTGATCTAGATAAAAATTTATTGCTAGTGCAAGGCGCAGTTCCAGGTGCAACTGGTGGTCATGTCTCTGTGAAAGCAGCAGTTAAGGTTAAAAGGTAATAGCGATGAAAGTTGATATGACGAACGGTAGTTCGGTCGATCTCGATGATGCTGTTTTTGCGAGAGATTTTAATGAGGCGTTAGTTCATCAAGCGGTTGTAGCATATCAAGCTGGATCACGTTCAGGTACTAAGGCACAAAAAAGCAGATCAGATGTTAGTGGTGGTGGTGCAAAACCATGGCGTCAAAAGGGTACAGGTAGAGCAAGAGCGGGTACTTCACGTGGTCCGATCTGGCGCAAAGGTGGTGTAACTTTTGCTGCTCGTCCTCGTAATTACTCTCAAAAAATGAACAAAAAAATGTATCGTGCAGCAATGCGATCCATTTTTTCCGAGTTGGTGCGACAAGAGCGTTTTGTTGTTGTAGAGGGCTTCAATATAGATAAGCCAAATACTAAAGCAATGGTTGCTTTCCTTCATAGTGTTAATGCTGACAAAGGGGCTTTGTTGGTGACAACAGAAAATAATATTAATGTGAATTTATCTTCTCGCAATATTCCTTACTGTCAGTCTTCAAGTGTTTTCGGTTTAAATCCTTTGAGTTTAGTGTCTCATGACAAAGTAGTCGTTACGTCAGAAGCATTGGATAAGATCCAGGAGTGGTTAGCATGATTAGTATAAGTCAGCAACGTTTATATCATGTGGTTTTTGGCCCTCATGTCACGGAGAAGTCCGTATTACAAACTGAACAAAGTAATATGCATGTCTTTAAAGTCTCAGTTGACTCTACAAAGCGTGAGATTAAGCAAGCTATAGAAATGTTGTTTGAAGTTAAAGTTGATAATGTCCGCACAGTTAATGTGAAAGGAAAGCAGAAAAACTTTGGGCGTAGGGCAGGTAAGCGTAAAGACTGGAAAAAAGCCTATGTTCGCTTGGCTGAAGGTCAAGCACTTGATGTGTCAGCAGAATAGTCAGTAACATAAAAGGTTAATTATTATGCCAGTTATTAAGATGAAACCTACCTCGCCGGGTCGCCGACATCAGGTTAGGGTAATAAATAAAGATTTGCACAAGGGGAAGCCTCATAAGGCTTTGCTAGAAAAGAAAAGCAAGTCAGGCGGTCGTAACAATAATGGTCGTATCACTACTCGTCATATTGGCGGTGGTCATAAGCAACACTATCGTATTATTGATTTTAAGCGTAATAGTAAGGATGGAATTCCAGCGGTAATAGAACGTATTGAATATGATCCTAATAGAACAGCAAATATTGCACTGCTAAAATATGCAGATGGTGAGCGTCGTTATATCATCGCTCCTAAAGGTTGTAAATCAGGTGATGCAATTGTCTCTGGTGAGGATTCACCTATTGCCGCTGGTAATGCATTGCCAATGAATTTTATTCCTGTTGGTACAGTGATTCATTGTATTGAATTAAAACCTGGTAAAGGTGCTCAACTTGCACGAAGTGCAGGTACATCAGCTCAACTCGTTGCTCGTGATGCTCGTTATGCGACTTTACGTTTGCGTTCAGGAGAGATGAGAAAAGTCTTATCTAATTGTCGTGCAACCATTGGTGAAGTGAGTAATTCAGAGCACGGATTAACCAAGCTTGGTAAAGCGGGTGCCTCAAGACATCGAGGTATCAGACCTACCGTTCGTGGAGTTGTTATGAATCCGGTTGACCATCCGCATGGTGGTGGTGAGGGTAAGACTTCTGGTGGTAGACATCCTGTTTCTCCTTGGGGGACCCCTACAAAGGGTTATAAAACTCGTAAGAATAAGCGTACTGATAAGTTAATCGTTCGCCGTCGCAGTAATAAGAGGTAATTAAGAGTGCCACGTTCTCTAAAGAAAGGTCCATTTATAGATCATCATTTAATGGCTAAAGTCTTAAAAGCTGTTGAAACGAATGATCGTAAACCTATTAAAACTTGGTCGCGTCGATCTATGATTTCACCTGAAATGGTTGGTTTAACTATTGCTGTTCATAATGGGAAGCAACATGTTCCTGTGCTTGTGAATGAGAATATGGTTGGGCATAAACTTGGTGAGTTTTCTCCAACAAGACTTTATCGTGGTCATACTGCTGATAAGAAGTCGAGATAGGAATTAGGTGATGGAAGTACAAGCTAAATTACGTTATTCGCGCATTTCACCACAGAAATGTCGTTTGGTAGCAGATCAAGTGCGTGGGTTGCCAGTTGATAAGGCATTAGAGATTCTAGAGTTTAGCCCAAAGAAATCTGCGACAATATTGAAAAAAATTCTAGAATCTGCGATTGCAAATGCAGAGCATAATGAAGGCGCTGATATTGATGAATTAACGATAACGAGAGTTATGGTTGATCAAGGACCTACATTAAAAAGAATTCGACCTCGTGCTAAAGGCAGAGCAAATCGTATTTTAAAGCGGACAAGTCATATCACTTTAGCAGTGGGTGATGGTGCTAGCGACGGAAAGAGTTAGGTATAATATGGGACAAAAAGTACATCCAACGGGTATTCGTTTAGGTATTTCAACCGACTGGCGTTCTAAATGGTATGCCGAGGGAACTGAATATGCTGAGTTTCTTCAAAAGGATTTAGAAATTCGTGAGTTTCTTGAAAAGAAATTAAAACACGCTTCAGTTAGTCGTATTCAGATTGAACGTCCTGCTAAGGCAGTCTTTATTACTATTCATACTGCAAGACCTGGTATTGTGATCGGTAAAAAAGGAGAAGATATTGAGCGTTTACGTTTAGAATCTGCTAAGCGTTTAGGTGTTCATCCTAATAATATTAAGCTAAATATTGAAGAAATACGTAAACCAGAGCTTGATGCTAAACTAATAGCGGAGAGTATCGCAAGTCAGTTGGAGCGTAGAATTATGTTCCGCCGTGCAATGAAACGTTCTGTTTCTAATGCTATGCGTTTAGGTGCTTTAGGTATCAAAATTAGTATTGGTGGACGTTTGAATGGTGCAGAGATTGCGCGTTCTGAATGGTATAGAGAAGGGCGTGTTCCTTTGCATACATTACGAGCTGATATCGACTACGGTACTGCAAAAGCACATACTATGTATGGTGTGATTGGTATTAAAGTCTGGGTGTATAAAGGCGAAGTTTTTGATCTTGAACAAAAGATTGCAAAAACTAATAAAGGCCGTGGCGGAAAAAAGAAGTAGAGGTGAAAAATGTTACAGCCTAAGAGAACAAAATTTCGCAAACAGTTTAAAGGGCGCAATCGCGGACTATCAACTGTAGGTAATAAGGTTAGTTTTGGTGAATATGGTTTAAAGGCCGTTGGTCGAGGTCGTTTGACTGCGAGACAAATTGAAGCTGCTCGTCGTGCAATGACACGTCATATTAAACGTGGTGGAAAAATTTGGATTCGAGTTTTTCCTGATAAGCCAATTACTAGCAAGCCTTTAGAAGTACGTATGGGCAAAGGTAAGGGTAATGTTGAATACTGGGTTGCTCAAATCCAACCTGGGCGTGTTTTATATGAAATGGAAGGTGTTTCTGAGGAATTAGCAAGAGAAGCCTTTGCTTTAGCTGCGGCTAAACTTCCAATGAAAACAGTATTTGTTACTCGGACGGTAATGTGATGAAAGCTAATGAATTACGTGAAAAGACGATTGAAGAATTGAATCAAGAGTTGGAAAATAGCTTAAGAGATCAATTTGTTTTTCGTATGCAACGTGCAACAGGGCAACTTAAACGTCCATCAGAAATGAAAAAAACACGACTACAAATCGCACGTATTAAGACAGTACTTAATGAAATGCAAAATTCAGGTAAATAATGATGAGCACAGAAACTAATAGTGATCAAGTAGTTGATCAATCAGTAAGTACTGAAGTGAAGACAGAGCGTACTATAACAGGTCATGTTGTTAGCGATAAAATGGATAAGACAATTGTTGTTAAAAGTGAGCGAAAAGTGCGTCATCCTTTATACGGTAAATATATTCGTCGTTCTACTAAATACCATGTTCATGATGAAAATAATGAATGCAAGATGGGCGACACGGTGAGAATTAAAGAATGTCGTCCGTTCTCTAAGACTAAATCATGGATGTTAGTGCAAGTTGTTAGCAGCACTGTTTGAATTTAAAGTTAATATACCAGTTGATCATTATTGGGTCAGTTGGTGAGTAGATCAATTGGGATAATATTATGATTCAGATGCAAACAACCCTAAAGGTTGCTGATAATAGCGGTGCTAGAAAAGTACAATGTATTAAGGTGCTTGGTGGTTCTCATCGCCGTTATGCTGCTATTGGTGATATCATTAAGGTAAGTATTAAAGAAGCAATTCCTCGTGGTAAGGTCAAAAAAGGTGATGTTTATAATGCCGTTGTTGTCCGTACAGCTAAGGGTGTTCGTCGTAATGATGGCTCTTTAATTCGTTTTGATGATAATGCTGCTGTTTTGTTAAATACAAAAAATGAGCCTATTGGTACGCGTATTTTTGGTCCTGTAACGAGAGAGTTACGTGGTAAGAATTTCATGAAAATTATTTCATTAGCGCCAGAAGTGCTTTAATACTCTAGGTTATCAAGATGAAAAAAATTCGTAAAAATGATGAAGTTGTGGTTATTAGCGGTAAAGATAATGGTCGTCGCGGAACGGTTTCACAGGTGTTAAGTAATGGCAAGGTTTTGGTTCAGGGTATCAATATTGCAAAAAAACATCAGAAAAAAAATCCTAATGCAGGAATTAGTGGTGGTATTGTTGATAAAGAATTACCAATAGATGTTTCTAATGTGATGGTGGTTAATCCTGCAACAGGAAAGGGTGATCGTATTGGTATAAGAACACTTGAAGATGGGACAAAGGTTCGTTTCTTTAAGTCGAATAATGAACAAGTCAGCAACGATTAAGTAAGGTGTAGAAATGGCTAGATTGCAAGACATTTATAATGAAACGCTTGTTGCAGAGCTTGGTAAAACGCTCGGCTATACAAATGTGATGATGGTTCCCAAAATAACTAAAATCACGTTGAATATGGGTTTAGGCGAAGCGGTTGGTGATAAAAAAATTGTTCAGCATGCTGTGGGTGATTTAACTAAGATTGCAGGTCAAAAACCTGTAGTAACTATGTCACGTAAATCAATTGCAGGTTTTAAAATTCGTGATGGTTGGCCAATAGGTTGTATGGTGACATTGCGTCGTGAGCGCATGTATGAGTTTTTAGATAAACTTGTTAATATTTCATTGCCTCGTGTGCGTGATTTTCGGGGTTTGAATCCCCGTGCGTTTGATGGTAGAGGAAATTATAATCTTGGTTTTAATGAACAGATTATTTTTCCAGAAATTGATTATGATAAAATCGATAAATTGCGTGGTTTAAATATATCAATCACTACTACTGCGAAAAATGATGAAGAAGGGAAGGCGTTGTTAGATGCCTTTAAATTTCCTTTCAAGAAAAGATAACGAGAAATTTCGACTTATGGCTAAAAAATCAATGATTGCTCGTGAAGTTAAACGTGCAAAATTAGTAGCAAAATATGCAAAGAAAAGAGCGGCGCTTAAAGCAATTATCAATCGTCCGACTAGTAGTTTTGAAGAAGTGATGGCTGCAACGGATAGTTTGCAGAAACTTCCACGTAATAGTAGTCCTGTGCGCCAGCGCCGTCGTTGTGCTGTTACAGGTCGTCCTCACGGTGTATATCGTAAATTTGGTTTAAGTCGAAACATGTTGCGTGAAGCTGCTATGCGCGGTGATGTGCCAGGTTTGTCTAAGGCTAGTTGGTAGAGAATTATAGTATGAGTATGAGTGACCCTCTCGCTGATATGTTGACCAGAATTCGTAATGGTCAACAGGCGAATAAAGTAGAAGTTTCATTTCCCGCATCAAATCTTAAGAGCTCTGTGTTAGCAGTTCTTAAAGATGAAGGTTATATTTTGGATTATGTTATTGCAGGATCTGAAAAAAAACCTGAAACTAAAGTTTCCCTTAAATATTTTGGTGGAAAGCCTGTTATTTCTAAAATCCAACGGATGAGTCGTCCAGGTCTTAGAATATTTCGTGGTAAGAATGATTTACCAGAAGTTATGGGTGGTTTAGGTGTTGCTATTGTATCAACGTCAAAAGGTGTCATGAGTGATCGTGCTGCACGTGCTGATGGTCATGGTGGCGAAGTCCTTTGTGTTGTAGAGTAAGCGAGCAATAAAAATGTCTAGAATAGCGAAAAAACCTGTTGAACTTCCTGCTGGATTAGAGATTAAACTCGATGGTCAGTTGCTTAGTGTAAAAGGTAGTAAAGGTACTTCTGAACTTGCAATTCATCCTTCAGTAAAAGTCGTTGAAGAAGATAATTCTCTAGTATTTTCTACTGCAAAAGCCGCTAACAATTCGGCTTGGGCAATGGCTGGGACGATGCGTTCGTTAGTTAATAATATGGTGATTGGCACTTCGAAAGGTTTTGAAAAGAAACTTGAATTAGTTGGTGTTGGTTATCGAGCGAAAGCTCAAGGTAATATGCTGAATTTAACCTTGGGTTTTTCTCATCCTATTAATTATCAACTTCCTGACGGTGTTACTGCAGAAACACCAAAGCAAACTGAAATTGTTTTGCGGGGTATAGATAAACAAAAAGTTGGCCAGGTAGCTGCTGAGATTAGAGCATATCGTCCACCAGAGCCTTATAAAGGTAAAGGTGTTAAGTATGCGGATGAACATATTATCCGTAAACAGGCTAAGAAGAAGTAGTTGATTAGGTAAGGAACAGTTAAATGAAGATGAGTAAGAAAACAGCTCGAATTCGTCGTGGAAAACGTGCTCGCATGAAGATGCGTGAACTACGTGTTGATCGTTTATCAATCCATCGTACTTCAAAACATATTTACGCTCAGGTAATTTCTGCTAAAGACAATACAGTAATAGCAAGTGCTTCTACTGTAGAAAAAGCAATTAATTCTGAGTTATCGTACACAGGGAATATCGAAGCTGCGGCATTGGTCGGCAAATTGATTGTTGAACGTGCAAAAGCAAAAGGTATTGAGACTGTTGCGTTTGATCGCTCAGGATTTAAATATCATGGTCGTGTTCAAGCGTTAGCTGACGCTGCACGTGAAGCAGGTCTTAAGTTCTAAAGGTTTATAATTCATGGCTAAGACAAATAATACAGATACGGCTTCAGACGGCCTACAAGAAAAACTAGTTCACGTTAACCGTGTTGTTAAAGTGGTTAAAGGTGGTCGGGTTTTTGGATTTACTGCTTTAACAGTTGTTGGTGACGGCAATGGTAAGGTAGGTTTTGGTTACGGGAAGGCGCGTGAAGTTCCAATTGCAATACAAAAAGCAATGGAAAAAGCACGCAAAAACTTAGTAACTGTACAGCTTGATGAAGGTACATTGCAGTATCCAATTGATGCACATTTTGGTGCAGCACAAGTTTTCATGAAGCCCGCTTCTGAAGGTACAGGTATCATCGCAGGTGGTGCTATGCGTGCTGTTTTTGAAGTAGTTGGTGTGAAAAATGTACTGGCTAAATGTGTTGGCTCTCGAAACCCTATCAATATGGTTCGTGCAACTATTAAAGGTTTGTCAGAAATGAACTCTCCAGATATGATTGCGGCTAAGCGTGGGAAATCTGTTGAGCATGTGACGGGCGTTAAAAAAGAAGCAATAGAAGAAGTGAAAGGATAAAAAATGGCCTCTGATAAGCAAGTAAAATTAACACTCATTCGAAGCCTAAATGGTCGATTAAAATCTCATAAAGCATGTGCTAGTGGTTTAGGTATTCGTAGAATGCATAATTCTATTACTGTTATCGATACACCTGAAAATCGTGGCATGATCAATAAGATTTCTTATATGCTCAAAATTGAGGACGCATAATCATGAGTACTATGAAACTGAATTCTTTGAAACCTGCAGAAGGTAGTAAAAGTGCACGTAAAAGAGTAGGTCGTGGTATTGGTAGTGGTCTAGGAAAAACCTGTGGTCGTGGGCATAAAGGTCAAAAATCACGTTCAGGTGGTTTTCGAAAGGTAGGTTTTGAAGGTGGTCAAATGCCTTTGCAACGCCGTTTACCAAAGGTAGGATTCAATTCTAAAAAGAAGTTGCTAACAGCTGAGATTCGTTTGCATGAGTTAGAATTAGTTTCTGGTGATGTGGTTAGTTTGGATACTTTGAAGGAAGCAAATTTAGTTAGCAAAAACACCTTATACGCAAAAGTAATCTTGTCAGGTAAAATTGATAAAGCAGTTACAGTAAAAGGTCTTAGAGCAACTAAAGGTGCTAAAGAAGCGATCGAAGCTGCTGGGGGAAAAATAGAAGAATAAGGATAGATAAAAGTGGCTCGAAATAATACACCAGGTGGCATGCTCAGTAATATGAGTAATGTGGCGGAAATCAAACAAAGGCTTGCCTTTGTTTTTTTCGCTTTAATAGTTTATAGAATAGGTACGTTTATTCCTATCCCAGGAGTAAACCCTGTTGCTATGCAGCAATTCTTCGATCAAAACAGCGGGACTATATTAGGTGTTTTTAATATGTTCTCTGGAGGTGCTTTGCAACGCCTTAGCTTATTTGCTCTGGGTATCATGCCGTACATTTCTGCATCTATTATAGTGCAATTGATGACGCATGTTGTGCCTAGTTTAATGCAATTGAAAAAGGAAGGGGAAGCAGGTAAGCGAAAAATCACCCAGTACACTCGATATGGGACGGTTGGTCTTGCTTTATTCCAAAGTTTGGGAATAGCAATTGCTTTAGGTGGTCAAGATCTAGGGGGGGGGCAAACAATTGCCTTGAATCCTGGAACTGGTTTTGTCATCACGACAGTTGTTTCTCTTGTAACAGGTACATTATTTTTAATGTGGTTGGGCGAGCAAATTACTGAGCGTGGTATTGGTAATGGTATTTCATTAATTATTTTTGCTGGTATTGTGGCCGGTCTGCCTGTGGCAGTTGGTGGGACGTTAGATTTAGCAAGAACAGGAGCAATTAGTTCAGCCTTTGTTATTATTTTATTGGCTATGACGGTGTTAGTCACTGCATTTGTTGTTTTTATTGAAAGAGGACAACGGCGTATAACCGTTAACTATGCGAATAGGCAACAAGGTAGGCAGATGGTAAAAGGGCAATCCAGCCATTTACCATTAAAACTGAATATGGCAGGTGTTATACCGCCTATATTTGCATCAAGTATTATTTTGTTTCCTTCAACATTAGGTCAATGGCTTTCAAAGAGTGAAGGGATGGAATGGTTGCAAGTGGTTGTAACGAAGTTACAACCAGGGCAACCGCTT
>JALVEA010000214.1 GCA_027008665.1 Thiotrichaceae bacterium
GCCATTAACTGGAATATAAAAAAAGCAAAGAAGCTCCCTTTAAAACGAAGACGCAAATATTGCAAAGACCAATAACTCAGGAGTCCAAGCCTAGGCTTGGACTCCATCTGTCTTTGAAACTACCACTATGCAAAATATTATGCTAAAAAAGCAAAGAAGCTCTCTTTAAAACGAAGACGCAAATATTGCAAAGATCAATAACTCAGGAGTCCAAGCCTAGGCTTGGTACGACCAGTTATCAACTAATCCCTTGTATAAAACCAACAACACTATTGTTTTTTTATCTGTTGTTTTATGGTTGTTAGATTGTTTTTTTTTAATCGTACCAAGCCTAGGCTTGGATTCCATACACCCTTGCCTAGGCTTGGATTCAATATACCCTTGAAGGATAAAATGAGATTAACGAGACATAGTCACCGACCTGCTCATATCTATAAGGATAATTCACCTTATTTTATTACTGCTTCTGTATGTAATCACCGTAAACTGTTGGATGATAAACTTAAAACCCAATTAGAGGATATATTGTGTTGTGTTTATAGGGAGTTTGGTTGGGATTTGCATCATTGGGTTATTCTTGATAATCATTATCATTTACTTTGTCAAAGTAAGATAGGTGAGGATTTGATTAAAATCATGAATAAAACCCATAATTTGAGCGCTCAGTTGGTCAAAGCTAAATGGGGTTTAAAGCAAAAAGTATGGTCAAATTATTGGGATTATTGCCCCCGTAATGAACGCGATTATAATATACGCTTATGTTATTTGCTTAATAATCCTTATAAGCATGGTTATGTGACTCATTTAAAAGATTGGCAATGGTCTAGTTTTCGTTTTATCACTGCTACTACTGAACTTGATAATTTACGGGCTCAATTTCGGGAGTTTGTGGAATTTAGGTCGCTTGAACTTGAGGAGGATTCTTTTTAATTGTTTGCATCACAAAGGCTGGCATAATCATTTTATCTGGTGACGAGACTGAAGTGGAGTCCAAGCCTAGGCTTGGACTCCATACCTAGCCCGACGGGGTATGTTGCCCCGTCGGAACGTTTTAAAAAGCCTTGCAGGAAACTGCAGGGCTTTATTGCATTTAAACCAAACCTGCGGACGGGTTTACAAAACCTGTCCAGCTAACTTTTCTATCTCTTCAACACTAAGACCTGTTTTTTTAGATATTATCTAAATATCTAAGACATCCAATAGATTTTTAGCAATCTCTATTTTGCCCTCTTTTTTCCCCTCCTCAAATTTCTCCTGCTTAACCAACTCATCAGAATACTCATCTTTCATTCTGGCATACTCTTTTGGTGTTGTTTTATCTTTTTTAATTAGCTTAAATATCTTTTTGATTATCTGTTTTGAGTAGTTTTTTATCTCTACCTTTCCATCTAAACTATCATCAATCGCTCTTAGCCATTCTCTATAGGATTCGGGTGTATCATTGCTTACATATTTGGGGCATAGATATACTATTTTTTTTATCTTCTGCAAATAGGTCAAAACGACTGTCAACACTACCTATAGGACTATCAAACGATTTTTCTGTTTCTACCTCTGTAATCTCTAATTGAATATCTAAAAAATCTTTTACAAACGCTTTGAAAATAGCAGGATTTGAAAATGCTTTTTTAAAAATTACACCGTAGTGTAGTGATGCTACTTCTATCATAATATCTCCAATAATTGTCTCGTTCTCTCATCTGGTTACGAGAAAAAACCCGTCCAGCCTAAGGAAGTTAAAGGGTATGGTTTATTTTTATTTTGTAGCGAGCATAATTTAACCTATCTTGCCGACTATTAAAAACCCCCATTATAGAAACAATTTCAGGATTTTCTTTATCTGGCAATAATTCATAGATCAAAAAATACAGCTTTTCTTTTTAGTGGCGTAGAGATCAATCTTACTGATTAATTAATAATCATATTTTACAGTTTTGTTATAAATTAGTTATAAAGTGTTTATGAATCGTTCTTATGCATTCTCTAAAATAATTCATACCTGAGAAATAAAAAACAGGTGTGATTTAAGAACTCCTTCATCATGTTGATAGAGGGGAAAAGAGAGAATGTTATGAAAATATTTACAAAAAATGGCGTTTCATTAGCTGTAGGGACTACTTTAATACTATCAGCTTCACTTGCTTCGGCAAGCCATCCTAGCACAATTGAAGTTAGTTTAACCAATATCAGTAATGTTGTATTTACACCGCCAATTGTTGCCTTATGTAAAAAGAAAATGCCTGCGATTGCCAAAATTGGGCAACCTGCCAGTGATTTATTAGAGCCTTTAGCTGAAGGGGGTGATACATCAGGTTTAGCGGGACTATTTGCTGATAATAACTGTAGCTATGCAATGCACTCTGGAGCAGTCGCACCTGGAGAGAGCATCACGCTAGAAGTAAGTGGACGTAAGAGGGATTATTTACACTTTGCGTCTATGTTATTACCTACTAATGATGGCTTTATCTATTCTTCGGGTTATCGCGTTAAACAAATTAAAAGCAAAGGCAAGTTGTGGTTAAAATCTTACGATGCAGGAACAGAGGCTAACGATGAGCTATGTGTAAATATTCCAGGTCCACAATGTGGCGGTGAGGGATTTAATGCAAAAAGAGAAACGAATAATTTTGTAAAGCCACATTCTGGAATTCAGGGTTTTAATGATGTTTCAGCACAAACTTATAACTGGGGTAACCCTGTGGCTTATATTAAAATCAAATAAACGTGCTAAATTGGAGAATAAAAACCCTCGGGGCAAGCCCTCTCGCTGAACGCGAGACTTTCGCTTACAGCGAAAGCGAGGTATTTAGAGCAGTGTTAATTGATAATTTAAATGTATTTTTTCGTATTTTTGACCTTGATTTTTTACATAGTTACCAATCATATTCTCATTTCCATGCTTACCTACTGTCGAAGCAAAAAATCCATCTGAGCAAAATTCCCCACCCCACAACTGTTTCTTCACATACGGACATTTTTTAAATATTTCTATCGCACTAATACTCTTTATCAGTCGAACTAACTTAGTAACGCTATA
>JALVEA010000215.1 GCA_027008665.1 Thiotrichaceae bacterium
TTAAATGAAACAAGCCTTTAACTTTATCCGTAATAGCAATAAAAGCTCTAATCAACCTCGTCATTTTAACTTTATTTCTAATTCAAACGTAGCATTGGCACAAAATCCATTATTTCAATTTGCTCAACGCCATGCACTTTCTATTTATCCATCCAATACAATTTATAGTTTTATTCCAAAAAATGGCTGTACTACCTTAAGAGCCTCTCTAGCAACTGCAAATGGATTTATAAATGACATTGAAAAACAGATTAATTGGTTACACAATAATAGCTATACCTTTAGTGCTAACCTGAAAGAATTAAGCTGTGCAGATTACACTTTTACTATACTACGCTGTCCTTATGAACGTTTAGTCAGTTTGTTTTTAGATAAATTTGTCGATAAAACACCCGTGGCATGGACATTTTATCGTAGTAGTAATAATAAATTTGAACTTGATGATATTAGTTTTAGTGACTTTATAAATTACTTAAATCAACACCCTGCACTATTAAACGCCGAAATACATTGGCGCAAACAAAGTGATTTTCTTATTTATAAAAACTATGATGATTATTTTGATTTCTCTGATTTTCAACAGATCCAAACCACACTAAAGCGAAAAATCAATCTTGATCTCGTTGATACACGTCATATCACCAATCATGGACGAGAAAAATATCAAATCATAACAGACACTAATCATTCAAAAACATCGGTTATTACCTTGAAAAAACTTAAACAACAAGGATACTTACCTGCATTAGAAAATATGTATACAAAAGAGCTTAAACAAAAAGTACAACGACTTTATCAAGCAGATTTTTCTATTCGAGATCAAGTATTTTCTTAAAAGGAATCAAAAGCTTAAACTAAAGACAGTTCTCAAAGTCCTCTAGTATAAGTTCCAACTCCCCCTTACTATTCCACTGTATTTTTTTATAATTACATGACTTAGATTGAGAAGAGCCTGCATTATCTTTCAATATTAAATTAAAACTTTCAGAACTAGAAATGCTACATTGTGTTGTAGCCTCTTTACAGTATTTTGTAATTTGACTTTTAGCGAGGCTAATTGTCTCAAGATTGTCTGTAATTGCTGATAAAACCTTAATAGAACGCGTATAGGCCGTTGTCCCTGAACTACCATTTGAAGCATCTTTTAAGGTATCCATAAAAAATCTTGATACATCCAATTTATTTTTAAACATTAAGGTTGATTTTTTTCCCTCTTCACTATCGCCCATGTAATTTAATACATCATTAACATATTCAATAATAAAATCGCTTCTTGATAGTCCATTTGTAAGACGAGTTTCCCAGAAATTCAAGCCCTCATCATCGGGGGCTCTATTCAAAATATTTTGGTATATTTTTGTAATAAACTCTTTATTGCTAAGTGTTGAAGGATAATCTTTAGTAAATTGAGAATTCTTTGCAAACCCTTCTGAAATTGATTTTAAAGCGGTAGTATTTCCATTCTTACGTGCTTGCTCCTTCCAAAAATTAAACCCAGCACTATCTGGAGCACGATTATAATAAGCGACATAAAGACCAATAATAGAATCCTCTATGGATACATCAGCCGCATGGACAGTTGGAATTAAAAAAAGTAGTGCTAATAACCCTACGAAAGATACTTTCATCATACTGCTTTCCCCTTTACTTAAAAAAGACAATGGTAAAATTTGATAGTTCAAAAAGCCCCTGTCTGAAAACTATATTTATAATAAATTACACTTATAGTACGTACTCACATAGACTGTGTAATTTTCTATAAGCAACAAATTTTTTACCGCAATCATAGGCTTCTGTACTTAATGATACCACCTCAACGACTAACATGGGAGATTTCTTGTTTGGGAATGAACGCATTGCCAGAAATTCCATTTGACTAAACGTTCATCAGAAACAGGCATTCTTCATATACTTAGAAAGTAGTTTACACTTTACCTGAACAGTAATAAATCCAGACAATAGAAAACCATAGCCATTTTGAGATGGTTTTTAAAGTACATTGTTTTTTATCGCTGTTTTAAGCGTTGAGAAGCGTCTTCTTTTTTACTTCTTTTTGTGCTTTGCCTGTTAACAGTTCCATCGGTGTTTTTCTTTTTCGTTTGCCTGTGTGATAACGTCGATGCTTAATTTCCCTTCTTCGTTGATACGATAGCCGAGAAATTGTTGTTCGCCTGTACGACCTGTGCTATTTTTATCAAGATTGACAGGTAACTTTAGATGCTTTTCTAACCACTATAGTAAATATTCAGCTAACCCATTCAACGCACAATAGGCTTTTGAAAATATTCCAGCCGTTCTTTATCTATAGCCCAAGGTAAGAATGAGGATATATCTTCAGGTGGTGCTGAATTATTTTCAGCACAGGCTTGTTCAGCGAAGTTATTATCCATCGGAATTAACGGGTTTTCTACAAAACGTGTTAATCCTTCCCAATGATTGTCCAAACTGCTTAGCAATTTGAAGCGTTTAGTTTTTGGTTCACCTTTTATGGGAGCTTTGGTTTCTAAAGCAGAATCTATTTGCCGTCGAAATTTTTCTATTGTTGATTGTAAGTTTACGCAGAATAGCGGTCACACACAATGATGATGGACTCATTGCCATGCTCAGAAAACTGCTCATTAATGACTTGAGTTGATCGCCCTGTTGCGGCTGAAAGATGAACACCCTGATCTTCAAGACGTTGATAAAAGTGGTTTGAAGGGGTGTAACTTTGAAATTTGTCCAACAACACTAAAACCCAGACCGAAACACCATAGCGTGTTTTAGGATAGATGCGGGGTGCACTTGGTGCAGTGATTAAACCAGAGCGATTAGGGCATTGGCAACTTGCTTTTGCTTGCTCTCGTTTGATTTTACGCACATGTGCTGCTACATGGACTTCAATAATTTCTGAATCTTCTGTTTTTGGAAAAGGGGTATAAGCTTGACCGCATTCAGGGCAACATAGCTGATCCTCAGGAATTGAGATGGTTTCTTCTGCAACAGGAAAATCAGGATGTTTATGGTGAGAACGATTAGCTCGTCCTTTTTTGGT
>JALVEA010000216.1 GCA_027008665.1 Thiotrichaceae bacterium
TAACGAATGCCTACAGGTTAAAGAAATTAATATCAATCAATCAACCATTAAAGCCTTACAGCAAAATATTGAAAAAGCAGGGTTTCACTTACTTAGCCCGCAACTTGAAATGAATTGTCTGTGTGAAAATTGCATGGTGTAAACAATATCTTTGCTAATTTTGATTGATATAAACTAAGATCGGGTCGAGGTAATGAAATTGCGTCTATTATCCCCCCCACACCACCGAACATACGGTTTTCCGTATTCGACGGTTGGATCTATTTCGCCACTTCTGCTAGCTAGACGGGTTTTTTAAACCCGTCCACAGGTTTAACTTAAATACAATAAAGCCCTGCGATGTAGTGTTTGAAACAGAAGAGTGGCAGGCTACTTACCTTCACCCCCAACAATCAATGAAATGATACGAACAATCTCCACCTTCCGAGGCTTTTTAAATCGAAAAGCGGATGGTGAACCTGACGTTCAAACACTTTGGATTGGTTTACAACGGGTCAAAGATTTTACATTAGCTATTCAAATTCATGATGGGGTGACTCCAAAGCAAAGATATGGGTAGCGATATGGTTACAGGAACAGGGTATTCAGGAATCATCGGAGATTATGTGTGCGCTCATTCGCTTGCCTCTATAGATTGATTTGGAACTTCCTTGGATTATAAAAGCATCCTTAAATACATTTTATAGCGTTATTTTACCCCTATATGAAAATAACTATTGAAATATCCCCTCAATTTCTATAAAAAACCCTCTTCTTTTAAAAAGTTCAAAGGTAATACTCTTTGTCCAAACGTAATAAACGAAAAAATAAGCGTAGTAGAAAAGCAAGTAGTAGCAGATTATCATCTGAGCAACTTGAATCACAAATTAGACAAGCTTTGTCAAATGCCCACTATAAGCTCGCAATCCAATCTTTAAAGGCACTGATTAAGAAAGTTGAAAAATCAGATTCCATCTTAAAGCTATTACAGCAGGCCTATACAGGTCGAGCAGAAGAACTTGCTGAAACAGGAATGCTTAAAGAAGCAGTCGCAATTTGGGATGTAGGAACACAATATGGACTGAACCCCGTTGACCAACGCTATCTTGGCTGGATTGTCGATTCAAAACAATATTCTCGTATTGCAAAGATCTACGAACAAATAAGTCTTGAAGATAAACATAATTTGCAACCCAAACTAGCAGCAAACTGTTTATCAGGTAATTTATCAATACTTAAACTATTACCAGCAGATGACCCGCTTCACTCAAGCTATGAAGTAGCTAATCGCCTATTGCAAGCATGGTGTTCTGATGCTGATGAGGAACAACTTGCTCCATTAATGAAAGCTATTTCATTTCGCTCTCCTTATCGTGAATTACGACAAATCGTTCAAGCATCATTATTATTTGAAAAATCACCTGAACAAGCAGAAATTGCACTTCAACGTATTGCTAGAACATCCCCCTTTTATCCTCTTGCTGAACAACTATATCTTGCACAATTAGATACTCCTGCATTTTTGATGAAATTTTCTTCATTACCTACTAAAAATAAAAAATATGCATTGGAAGTTCGGCAATGGTCAGATAAACAAACCTTAAATATACTCAAAAAATTGGAAGCTCTAAAAGGTAATCCTAATAAAAAAACATTATCTAACACATTATTGCTTCTCTCTAAGCAACTTAAGAATACGCAGCTTTCCCCAGCAATAAAAAACTGGCTTGATAATAAGACAAAAAAGGTATGGGCAATCTCTGAAGGAGATCACTTTGCTAACTTGAATTTCAAAAAATTAAGCAATGTAGTGGGAGAACTCACAACGCTGGAGAAAAATTATTATCAATGCCTTGCAACACTATCAAATCCAAAGTCTCTTCGAGATTTAGCAAACAAAATAGAAAAATATCAGGAGGCATTAAAAACAAGTTCAGATCAAAAAATAGAAAAAAGCGACAGGCGACTCATTTCAGCCCTTATGAGTCGCTATCTCTTGGAGCAATGGAAAGAATATAATAACAATAAATTAACAAAAATTTCCTTGCGTGTATTGGAAAAACTCTTAACAGATGATCCTTCTGATTATAAATCATGGCTAGAATTACTCGAATATCATTTACAAAAAAAGAATATAAAAGCTGCTAGAGATGCGCTAAATCAAGCAATAAAGCATCACCCACATAATATTCAAATTTTGGATTTAGCGGTTCGTATTGCTATTGCCAGTAATGCCTTTGTTAAAGCCGCCAACTATGCCAAACGTATTATTGATATTGACCCTATCAATCGTAACGCCCAACAGTATTTGCAACAGGCACATCTTTCCCATGCGCGTAAACAAATAAAACAGAAAAAATGGCATTTAGCTGAAAAAGAGCTATTAAAAACAAAGAAATGGAAAGGCACAGCATTAACGAAACTACTAATTGAAGTGTTAAAAGCTTATCTGCTACAGGCAGAAAAAGGCGTTAAAACAGCGGCAAAGAATTTTCAAGAACTGGCTAAAAAGACAGGTGCTAATGAAGTTGAACTGGATTTTATTATTCGTCATCAAGGGATACAAACCAAACAAAGCTACAAAACATCATTAAGGAATGCAAAATTAACTAATTTATGGAATAAACCAAATAAAGAAAAGCTATGGGCATTGATGAATATTGTACAACAATTAAGGGAGATCAACGCTGATGGTATTAAGCCAGTCTTAAAAACTTTATTTACACCATTAAAAAAAGCCACAAAACTACCCTTTTCAGAACAAGAAGGGGAACAACTTTGTGAGTTTTGGGTGCAGAATAAAGAAGAGGGTCTTCTACATGAATACTCTCATCAGCTAAGGCGACAATATGGTGATAAACCTATCTTTATTTACTATTCTTTTGTCAACTTCGAGGGATTTAGTCCTGTAGTATTCGATCTGCTTGAACAGGCATGGAGTGAAGCAAAACAACAAAAAGATGAAGCACTCACGGCTCGTCTTGCGGGATTATTAGAAAAACTTTCTCGACCATATTCTGATCCTTTCGGTGATATATTCTTTGATGATATTGACGCTATAGAAGAAGAAATAGAGGAAATATCTATGCTGGATTGTGATGATGAAGAAAAAGGCATCAATATTATAATTAATCTATTGCCACGACTACCCATAAAAGAAGTTTTTTCATTCGCAACTCAGTTAATGGGAAAAAAGACAGCACAGCTAATATTGGATAAATACGGTGAAAAACAACTACGCAATGCTTGTATAAGAGGCTTAAAAGGTGATAATCCACAAGATATTATGAACGATTTAGCGATGAACACAATAGGATTACTGTAATGAAAGACCCTTATTTAATCTTAGGATTATTAGAAAAAAAAGAAGACAAAGGCTTAGATGATAAAGTAGTTAAAGAAGCCTATATGCAGCTAGTCAAACAATATCCACCAGAGCATGAGCCAGAACGCTTTATGCAAATACGCAAGGCATTTGAACAACTAGAAACACATAAAAAACGTTTAAAATATGATTTTTTAGATACTAGCCTACCTGATTTACAAGATTTAAGTATTTTACTTCCTAAAAAACCATTAAAACGCCCTTCACTAAAACAAGTGCAACAACTCTTGGGATAATACTTTGCAAGCAAAAAACGAACAATTATTAGAGCAGTTTGAAAATTTTTTACAACAAGCAGAACAGCTTTCCCCCGAAAATAACGATGCGATTGAAAAAGCAAGCAAGCAGATTGATTTATACCAATTATTTAGTGAATTATCAGCCTTAAAAACAGAGGTTAAAAAAGAGGCTCGACAACAAAAAGAAACAATAACACATTTCACTAAAATTTTAGATACACTTCAAAATAGCAATAATCAACTCACTCAGGAACTAGGAAAAGCAGAGAGTCAACGTAAAAATGCAATCATACAAGCCAAAAAAGACCTTTTAGAAGGAGTCATTGATTTAAATGACCGCTTAGAAGCAACCCTTATCAGTATGGAGAATTTTAAGCCCCCTTTTATGGAACGCAAAGCATCGCGTGAATTTCATAAAGGAGTACAACAAGGGCTTGCAATGACATTAAGACGCGTAGAACAATTACTAAATAGTCACGATATAACACCTGTAAAAGCTATTGGTAAAGCAGTCAACCCACATACGATGCGGGTCACTGAACTAAAAGAAGAAGTTAAACAGCCTGACGGCATCGTACTAGAAGAAATTCGACGCGGTTATTTACACCAAGGTAAACTATTCCGACTAGCCGAGGTAGTTGCCAACAAACATCATAATAATGAAAAGGAAATACATTCAAATGCCAAATAACACATCAGAAATTATTCTTGGTATCGATCTTGGAACAACCAATTCAGAAGTTGCGCTAATCCGTAATGGAGCGGTTGAGGTGCTAGAAATTGAAAATGGTAATAAACAATTGCCTTCTTATGTTGGTCTAGATGATAAGGGAGAGATTCTTGTTGGCGAAGCAGCAAGAAATCAATATGTTCTCTATCCTGAGCGCACAGTTAAATCCGTTAAGCGCCATATGGGAAACGATGAGCAAATCCAAATGGGAGATAAACAATATAGCCCTCAAGAAATTTCAGCGATTATTCTTCGTCATTTAAAACAGATTGCAGAAAAAGCCTGTGGAGAGAAAATAAATCGTGCTGTAATTACTGTTCCTGCTTTTTTCTCTGATACTCAACGTCAAGCAACCCGTGATGCAGGTGAAATAGCAGGGCTTCATGTTGAGCGTATTATTAATGAACCAACAGCGGCGGCACTTGCCTATGAAGCAGGAGATCAAAACGACAATATTATCCTTGTTTATGACCTAGGTGGTGGAACCTTTGATGTTTCTATTGTGCAAATGAATCAAGACGTGGTAGAGGTCAAAGCAAGCCATGGTGATAATCATTTAGGAGGAGATGACTTTGACCAAAAACTTATTGATCATATTGTTGAGTTTATAAAAGATAAATATGATGTAGATGCAAGCAATTCTGCGCGTGCAATGTCCCGCATTACCCGTGCGGCAGAAGAGACTAAAATAGCACTCTCTAGCCAAGCATATTACACTATTGAAGAAGAGCATTTGCTAGAACGCCCAGGTAAAGGCAAGCCTATTCATCTGAGTTTAGAGATAAGTCGTACCGATTATGAAGAAATGATTTCTAATTATATCGACACCACTTTAGAAGCCATTCATACCGCATTAGATGGTGCTAAAATGTCAGCCTCTGATATTGGTGAAGTCTTACTCGTTGGTGGTTCAACCCGTACCCCCTTAGTTCAACAACGTCTTGAATCAGATTTAAAAAGACAACCGAGGATAGAATTAGACCCTGATCTTTGTGTTGCAATGGGGGCTGCGATTCAAGCAGGTATGTTAAGCGGCAAGCAACTTGGACCTATTTTAGTGGATGTTACCCCTTATACCTTTGGAACAAGTGCAATAGATGAAATGTTTGGTATGCACTACCCCCATTGTTTTGTACCATTAATTAAAAAGAATACCCCTATTCCAGTCACCTTTAGCAAATCTTTCTATACTACCCATGAAAACCAAAAAAAAGTCGAAATAAAGGTTTATCAAGGGGAAGACCCTGATGCAATGAAAAACACCGAAATTGGTGAATTTTACCTAGAAGATTTGAAGAATTTACCTGACGGCTCTCCCATTGTCGTTACCTTCTCATTAGATATTAACGGTATTTTAAGCGTTACTTCAACGGAGAGAAAACAAGGAATTGAACGTTCACTTGTGATCGATAATGCCATTTCACGTTTTCAAGAAGAAGAACTAGAACAAGCAAAGAACACCTTGCAAGATCTAATGCAAGATAAAGAAGACCCAGAAGCGATAGAAAACCAGAAAAACAGAGAACATATTAAAGCCACTGCCTTGATTGAAAAAGCCCGAAAATTATTACCCTCACTCGAAGGCGACGACAGCGAAGATGCCGTTGATATGATTGAAACTCTAGAGAAAGCATTAAAACAAAATGAACCTGATGAATTACAGCAAGCAATCGATGATCTAAGCGATCTACTATACTATCTAGAACCCACCATTGAGTCATAACTGAAATGGAACGATGTCCAAATTGTCGCGCTCGTATTAAAGAACAACCTCAGCAATGTCGCCGTTGTTCTATGGAATTAGACACCTTATGGGAACTAAAAGAAGAAGTCATGATGCTGGATAAAAGAGCAGCTAAAGCTATTTTAGAAGGAAAAATGAAACAAGCCAAACAACTCCTGAAACAACGCATTAAACTCATCAACGATGCGTTTATTCAAGAATTGCTTCTTTTTGTCTCAACCCAAGCTGATAAAGAAAATCTTAGCGATGCTAAACTGATTCAGCTTAATGCAAACCAGTGGGAAAGTTTTCAAAATTTATTAGGGCGTTCGAGTTTCAATCCGCTTAGGATAGGAGACACAGGAGACCAAGCCTAGGCTTGGTGAACTAGTATAATAAAAAAGCCTACCCCTGCCCTACTCTTTAAGTGAATTAAAATAACCATTTATTTTTACAATCATTAAAATCATTAACCAAGCAATGATCATTGTTATTAAAGTATGACTAAAAAAATGATCGCCAATGATCATTTTGTAGTTTCCAATTGTCCAACCAATAGCAAGGGTGGAAATGAGTGCGATTTTCTTATTTCTTCTGCTTCTAAATAGGAAAAACAATGACATTAAGGCAAAACCGCCACTAGCATGACCTGCTGGGTAGCATCTTATATTTTCTGTTTGATAAAATGTATCAGGGTATTTTGATAAGACGGTGACATAAGGGTAGTTGCCTCCATAGCGCTTAATATCTGTTGGGCAAGGTACATTGGTTGTTGCTTTTAATAGAGCAATAAATAACGGCACAGTAAGACACGATAATAAGACAATCACTAAACCTTTTCTATAATGCACAATAATGGAATGCCGCCGAAAGAATAACAAACTAATCAGTAGCGCAATGACAAATAAGATATATAGCTTTTTAATCCCATCGTAAAAGATAAGTTTAGGAAGGACTGCATTTTTATCTAAAATCCATTCATGTGTATTAAAGTTATAAAAATAATCTTGAATAATGATATCAAGCGGGGTGAATTCAAAGAGTAAAAATGACGACAATAACAATAGACTCATTAATCCGATAGATTTAGTGATCATTTTTATGCTCAATAATATCCATATTCTTATCATATACTTTAGATTCAATTCCCATTAATCCTAATAGGGTATGAAATATATTATCATGGGATAATTTTTTATGGCTTTTCTGTTTTAATTGTTCAATGTTAATTTCATTTTTTTCAAAATGATTTCCAAACCACATGATCATCGGTACATGTATCTGTTCATCAGGTGCAATCATATAAGGTAAACCATGTAAATACAGATTATTTTCACCCAATGATTCACCGTGGTCACTAACATAAAGCAGCGCTGTTTCAAATTGATTGTCATTGGTTTTTAATAGTTTAATCGTTTGTGATAAAAAATAATCTGTATAAAGTAATGCATTATCATAAGTATTGATAATCTCTTTTTTTGTGCATTGCTCTAGTTGATTGGTTTCACATATAGGCGTAAATTTCTCAAATGCCTTAGGGTATCGTTTGAAGTAGGCAGGTCCATGATTGCCCATTTGATGCAATACAATAAAAATATCTCCTGTAGGATGGCTGTTGATATAACTTTGTAAGTTAGCCAGCATACCTTCATCCCGACATTCAATATCGCAAATCGGATTTATGCTCGATGATTTGTAGTCGATCTCTCCTATTCTATCAGCAACCCCTTTGGAGCTTGAATTATTATCTAACCAAAGCACATTAACCCCTACCCGTTTTAATAAATCTAAGATATTTTCAGTTGATACCCCTTTGATTTTACTAAAATCAGAACGCCCATAGACTGAGAACATACACGGTACTGAATGGGCGGTTGATGTACCACAAGACCAAACATTATCAAAATTGAGGATATTTTCTTTTTCTAATAATGGATTGGTTTTTCTATTATAACCATTAAGAGAAAAATGATCCGCCCTTGCTGTTTCACCCACCACAAAAACAATCAGTTTCCGATATTTATTATCAGATACAATCTGAGCATCCAAAGCAATTGGTTTTAAAGCGGTTGAACTAGACTTAAACAAACCATTGATATATTTGATGCTTGAGTAGATATAATAAGAAGGGTTAGCATAAAATCTTAATGGCTTATGCTCTCGAAAAAATGAAGCGTAAAAATTACTCATACTTAAAATTAAAACAATAGATAATAATAATGCCCCACTAAATAATATAAGATTTGATAAAACCGATTTTTTAAATGATATTTTTATAATATTGGCTTTATAAATAAATAAAGAAGGTAAAACACCTAGCAACAAGAAATAAAGAGCCTGCTTCAAAGACAATAAATCCAATACCTCGTTTTTATCTGTTTTTATAATATTATCTATCATAAAACCATCAATCACCACATGATAAGTATCCATAAAATAAGCAGCGAATGATGAAATAAGCAATATAACAATAAGAATTGGTTTTAGCGTTCGATTAAAACAAACCAATGAAAATATAATGACATTAATACAGGAAAACAAAATAAGAAGTGAAACTAAAAACAAACTATTATCAAAACTAATAGGGTAAACCTTCAGTACATTTTCGACAAAAGTTAAATTTCCAAATAATACTAAAAACACTGATGTTATAAGGATTAGTTTACTACTGGTAATTTTCATAGTCATTTTTTATTATGTAATAGGTGAATGAACAGTATAGCTTTAAAGGATAGATAAGATTTAAAATACAAGAAAATACAAAGAGAAGGCAAGGCAGCATAGCTAGGAGTCCAAGCCTAGGCTTGGACTCCTGAGGGAAAATTTCTCTTTAGGCAAGATGCCTAATCATAAGCACTTGCTTTATCGTGTCTCATTCCATTTTGTGATTTATAAGTGCGAATAATGCCAATTAACATAATCACCATATAAACAAGAACAATAGCTAATAAGGTGGTGTCTGATGTCCCCATTACTATATTGCTACCATCAGGATTTGCTTTTATTGCCTCGGCAAGATGTGTATCTGAGGTAAAATTATGTAATACTCTTTCTTGTGTAAGAGTAAAAGCCATTGCAATCAAAACAATATCGGCAAATATAATTAATATCTTAGCCAAAATAGTGGTACATCGAGCAATGAGCAGATAGGTGACTATAATAATAGCACTTGTTATTCCCAAGCTTGAAATAAAGAAAATATTAAATTTTCCGTCCAATGCAGATTCAATACCTGCTGTACTATTACTACTACCGAATAGATAAAATAAATGACTTAAATCAGTATTCGTGTTTATCACCATAAGCAATACAAAAGTGGTAATTAAGCTAAAAATATTAAGCATATAATTCATTTTATTGTTGTTCATAGAACTCTCCTCTTTGATTTTCTATTTAAAATTTTTTTTATAAAATTGGTGGCAGGACAACCCCTCTGTCTTTAGCTCAGGGGGAGTTGACCCCTGAATTGGCAAGACCAATACGGATATAAAGCACTTAAAGATTAGTAGAGATAAACCGATATGTAAACAGACCTCAGAAACATGGATTAAATTCTTAGCGCTTCATCTTGTGCTACACTTTATAGCTTTATAATTAGAGTATAGGCGGAAAAATGATGGAAGGCTTATTTACCTTAGAAAATATGTTCACTCTCGGCATGTTGGTGATGCTACAAGCAGTGCTCGGTTTTGATAATTTGCTTTATATTGCCTTAGAATCACAGCGGATAGAAAGCACTAAACAGGCAAAATTACGCCGCTGGGGAATAGGTTTAGCAATTATTTTGCGTATTGTATTGCTAGTTGCATTAGTGAAAGTCATTTCCTTATTTCAAAACGATCTTTTTGTCATTGACTACAAGGGGATTATTGAAGGGCATTTTAATCTACACAGCTTAGTTGTTCTTGTTGGTGGTGTTTTTATCATCTACACGGCATTAAAAGAAATCAACCATATGCTGATGCTAGAGGAAGGAGAACATAGCAAACGCAAACCAAGATCCTTTACAGTTGCCTTAATTTGGATTGTAATTATGAATGTGGTGTTCTCCTTTGATTCCATTTTAAGTGCGATGGCATTAAGCGATAACCTTATTATTATGACTACTGCTATTGTTATTGGTGGTATTTTAATGATTTGGCTCTCTGATCATGTCACTGAGTTTTTGAAAAAGAACCGTATGTATGAAGTTGTTGGTCTATTTATTTTATTATTGGTCGGCGTGATGTTGCTATCAGAAGGCGGACATTTATCCCATTTGCATCTCTTTGGAACAGAAATCACGCCAATGGGCAAAGGAACATTCTATCTCGTCATTGTAGTGATGGTGGTTGTAGAACTGGTTCAATCTCGTTATCAAAAACGTTTAATTGCGACTAAGTTGAAAAATGATAAAACGCAGATAGACTAGTGCTCAATCAATTTATCTATACCTTTGCTCTACTGTTTAGATTTGACAAAGGTGCTACTTGTTTAAAAGTATATTAAATATGTCCTTACCCTTGATCGATACCCATTGCCATCTGGATCTTGCTATCTTTGATCCAGATCGTGATGCTGTGTTACAACGAGCTTTTGATAATGCAGTATCGGATTTTATTATCCCCGCGACTATCTTTGCTCACTGGGAAAAAATAAAGGCATTAACAAATAAGCATAGCCATTTACACCCTGCTTATGGTTTGCATCCTATGTTTATGTCGCAACATAATGATCAGGATTTAGATCATTTAGCGCACTGGTTACAAACTGAAAAAGCCATTGCCGTTGGCGAATGTGGTTTAGATTTCTTTATTTTCAAACAACAAACAGACCGACAACAGGCTAAAAACGCACAACTGCATTTATTTCATAGCCAGTTAGCATTGGCACAACAGCATCAACTCCCTGTTATAC
>JALVEA010000217.1 GCA_027008665.1 Thiotrichaceae bacterium
GATCACCTTGGCGGTTGCCCGCAGCAAAAATAGCCCAACCATTAGGTACTTTGTATTCACCTAATTGACGATCTAATATCAATTGATAGGCAGCAGCAGAAACACTAGGGACAGCCGAGGTAATTTCATCTAAAAATAAAATACCTTTATCCCCATGACGTTCATTATTTGGGAGCATGGCAGGAATTGCCCATTCAACTTGATCATGATCTCGAAACGGGATACCGCGTAAATCACTAGGCTCCATTTGTGATAAGCGTATATCAATCACAGGAATATTATGACGCTCGCCTATTTGTGCAATAATTTGTGATTTGCCAACACCAGGAGGACCCCACAACATAACGGGAGTATGACTACCATTTTGTGCTCCTAAAAATTCCTGATCGAGTACGGTATTAAGATGGGATGGGCGCATATTTTTCCTTTAATCTTAGTGGATAATGTATGAATCGTATCAGTTACAATATTTATAAAACAATTCCTTTTAGTAATAATCTTTGTAGATTGCAACCATCCAATCATCGGGGATATTACACGCTTCAAGTATAAGCCGTTAATTTCATTGCTTGTAGATATACATTTAATCATATTCGCTATATAATAATATGCTAATATTAGAAGGAATTCCAAAATAATAAAAATGGGGTGTCATGAAAATCACAGATTCTAACTGCAAATTTGTACAGGGCGTATTGGCAGGAGAAGATATTGAGTATACCTCTCGATCTTTAAAAGCAATAGCGCATCCTGTACGGCTACGAATCCTATGCTTTATCGGGGACAAAGAGGTAAGCGTAAAAGATATTGTTGCCAATGTCGGTACAAGCCAAAGCAATGTTTCTCAACACTTAAGTGTAATGAGAGCAAAGGAAATTGTTGCTTCAAAAAAAGTGTCCAACCGTGTTTTTTACCATGTCATTAATTCAACCATTTTACAAATAATGGGGGTTGGTAAAGAGGTGTAAATCAATCCTCATATAGAAGAGGGGATATATCAGCGTTTTAATAAACCTAGTATATTAGTCCGCTATCCGTCTTTAATCAAAAAAATTGATGGATTTAAAAGGACGGGAGACTGTTCAAATAACCAATCTATATTTTAGGATAAAACAGGAGTTGTTTATGTCCCAAGCATCAAACCAATTCACGGTAGAAAAACGTATTCTGCTTGCAATGCGTAAAACATTGGCCAATATTGTTAAGGATGTAACACCTGCACATAGAGACCTACAATCACCCTTAAAAGATTCCACGATAGAAGATATTAAAATGTGCTTTGGTTTAATTTCTGCGCGTGAACGTGAGATTGCCAAAGAGGCAGGCGTGGATAATCAAGATCGTCCTCATTTTATTGATGAACCCAGAAAAACTAATGTCGTTTCTATCGATACTATAATGACAAAAAAACCATGAGCCAAAAGGGTATGAACAAAACATATAGCACGGAAGAAATGGTTTCCATTACTAAAACAGTAATGCGCTACCTTGACACATGGAAACTAACCAATGATGAAATAATTAGTATCTTAGGTCTTGATAGTAAAATACGCACACGACACCTCCAAGCTTTCCGCTCAGGCAGTAAAACATTACCCCAACAAAAAGAAACCTTTCAACGTATTGAACATGTCGCAGGAATTGTTGAGGCCTTACGAACAGCTTATCCTATGAGCGTATCGACACGAGCAAGATGGCTCTACAAACCTTGTCGTCGTTTTCAAAAGCAAACACCTTTGTCCGTTATTATGGCTGAAGGAATCAATGGTTTGATTAAAGTACGCATAGAAGTTGATTGCGCCTATGGCTGGAAGCTTTCTGAACAAATGGCAACAAATTCAAAAAAAATGACTAAATAATGCCTTGAATATCAAAAAATAAACGTCGAAATTTTATTAGATTTATTATGGACTCCTACTTTAAGAGGCGAAAAAGCATAATACTTTTCCGCCTTTTATGCTTTTTCTGAAATTAAACATGAAAAGTGTTTGATCTTTCCATATAATCCCTCGGCTATAATCGCTGTAGTGCTGATTTTATCGATAAATTTGCAAGCAAAATTACGGCAATTTTCTTTTAGCTAGAACATCTATGTGGTGTTCTTTTCATAACAGAACACACGGTCTTTTTGAGAACTTTTAGTATGACTGATTTAACCCTCTACCGAAATATCGGTATTTTTGCGCACGTTGACGCTGGTAAAACAACCACGACAGAACGTATTTTAAGCCTTACTGGTAAAATCCATAAAATAGGTGAAGTACATGATGGTGAAGCAACAACTGACTTCATGGAGCAAGAAGCAGAGCGTGGTATAACCATTCAATCAGCTGCTGTAAGTTGTCAATGGAAAGGTCATCGTTTAAATATTATCGACACACCAGGACACGTTGATTTTACTGTTGAGGTATATCGTTCACTTAAAGTGCTTGATGGTGGCATTGGTGTTTTTTGTGGCTCAGGTGGTGTAGAACCTCAATCAGAAACTAATTGGCGTTATGCCAATGATTCAGAAGTTGCACGTATTATCCTCGTTAATAAATTGGATCGTGTGGGTGCTAACTTCTATAAAGTGCTTGACCAAATTGAAAATGTCTTAGGTGCAACACCTGTTGCAATGGTATTGCCTATTGGTGAAGAGGATGAATTTGTTGGTCTAGTTGACCTGCTTACCCGTAAGGCTTGGATCTGGGATGGCTCTGATGATCCTATGAACTACAAACTCGAAGACGTGCCAGCCGATATGGTTGATAAAGTCGAAGAATACCGTGAAACACTGGTTGAAACCGTTGTTGAGCAATACGATGAGGTAATGGAACGTTATCTTGAAGGTGAAGAGATCGATATTGACACCCTCAAGCGTTGTATCCGTAAAGGCACGATTGCATTGGATTTCTTCCCAACCTACTGTGGCTCTGCCTTTAAAAATAAAGGTATTCAATTAGTATTGGATGCAGTTGTTGATTATTTACCTAATCCTGTTGAAGTTGACCCTCAACCAGAAGTGGACGAAACAGGCGAAGA
>JALVEA010000218.1 GCA_027008665.1 Thiotrichaceae bacterium
GATATAAGCACTTATAATCGTTGCCCCTTTTGGGATTTTAATATTTTTAAAACGTAAACCAACAATCTGCCGTTTATTAGCATCTCGACTCAATTCTAAATCAGTACTTCCCCATTTTGCTTTTCTCTGATTATTAGTCCCTGTCAATCTTTCCTCGGCATCATCTCTTGAGGAATCAATTTTGCGTATTACAGTAAATTGTTTTATGACTGTTCCACCTGAACCTACCACTAGCTCATCCATACTACCTGAAACATCGAGCACAAATAAAACATTAGGATTAACTCTAGAGACTTGAGAAGAAAAGTAGATCTCTGTATCGTCAGCTTCTGCAATGGAAATAAAGATGGATAGAAAGAATACAAAGGCAACTGATTTTTTGATCAAAGAATGCATCACAATACCTATTTTGAAAATTATTTTTATTAATTGAGTTGTGTCGTTTAGCTCAACGGGGTTTGTAAGCCCGTTGCCGTGAGATTGTGCAAGGAATCAATAACTACCATTATTATGTGGTACTTCTTTGCCTGCTCCTCGATGATGTATATCGCGCATTCCTAAACCTTGTTTATTGATATCAATATGAAAATCATATAACTGGCAAGAGGGAACAGAAGGGCCAATACTCACTGCCCCCCCTTTACCAACACAGGCATATTCTGTATTAAGGTCGGTGATATTAGTTTTTGCCTTAGTTGCTGTGGTTACAATATCAGCAATCCCTTTTGCGCTTGCATTATTTCGACGTGCTTCTATCCACTCATAGAGTTTCACAGGCTTGGTAATTCGTTTAAGTGCATTTTCAGCTTCTTGATACATCATCATTTGTTGTTCATCATTACTTGCGACTCGAATATCCATAATCGACATGCGTGCAGCAGAAAGACTAATAATAGTGAGTACCGTTAGTATTGATAATGCGGTAAAAAGTGTTGCACCCTGTTGCTTTTTAGGGTTTGCCGAATATCTCTTTGAATAAACTATATTTCTCATAATACCCTTCTATTACGATTAGGCAGGTTAATAGTGGTTGAGTAAACACGATAGAGGCGTTTATCATTTCTATTCACGCTTTGATTTAACAATACAAAGGTACGATTTTCTTTTGTTTGTAAAACATTTCCACTTGAGCGCACCAATATAGCTACTTGAACGCTGATAACACTTTCCCATTCTTTAGCCGCTTCTACCGCAGTTGCCGTTTTATAGCTTGTGGTAACTCCATTGTTAATGCCGTATAAAAACTGTATAGCAGAGATGTCTTCAGCAAGTGGCTGTGGTTTACTACTTCGAGATCCCGCACATTGTAAGGCACTCCTTCCTGTCGGTGTTGTTATATAAATTGCGCTATAAACAATCGCTTTCATTGAGTCGTACATACCATTATCCGGATCAGCACTACATTCTGGAAGAATGCGACTACCCGAACAATCAGTAATAATTTCTGCATTACTATCATCTGGATTATCTGCCATATACTTAACAACAATTTTATCTTTGCTAGCATCATCAATGCTGTACTTATTGTTAATAGCACTAGGTGGTACTAGTTTTACCAGTTTTTCAGTACCACCACGACATCGAATACTTGTATCAATAGCGCCATCTTCTGCCGAATGAAAAGGCTTTTCTAATGGCACGTTATAAATGGAAGGATAGCCTGCATGTTCAATAATTTGACGCATACTAGATAATGCAACCCGTGCATTCGCTTCCATATTAGCAATCGCATCACGAGTACGGGAACTTTTCTGACTTGATAAATAGATACTGGTTAAACCTAGAATAATAATCACGCCTAAACTAAGAGCAATCATCATTTCTATTAAAGTAAGACCTTTTGTGTATTTTATTGAAGGCATAGTGATGGCTTTTATTATCATGGCAAAACACTCCAGACTAAGGTTCTTATTTGAACAGCATTATCAGCATCTTGATTGTCTGTTTGTTCCCATTTTAAGGTAATTATATGTTCCTTATTCGCATTACAACTACCACCCGTACATGCCACACTAAGGGTTGCACTGGGTAATAAATTTTTCATTCCCAATGACTTATCACTGCCATTGGTGACACCACAGGCGATTTGGTACAGATCAAAAGTAGCTAATTCAGATGCTGAGCAGGTATTGTTTTCTGTACAAAGCTTTGGAGCTGTATTTTCACAAATACTGGTACTTTGAGTTTCTGAAATCTCATAAGCTGCTAATGCAACCCCCTCAGGATTAATACGGATACGATCCCCAAGATCTGCGGCAAGTAAACTAGCAACGGTACGAAAATGGGCATCATTACTGCTTTTAAGCGCACGTACTTGCAATCCTCCTAGTCCTAATAGACCAACGGATAAAATCAATACAGCAATTAAAACCTCAAGTAATGAAACACCTTTTTGTCTTGTTATGTTCATGAATTATTAGCTTATCGCCTTCTTTCTTCTTCTCTTTCTTGTCCATCCTCACCAAATGAGCACTCATCATTAATACTCTCTTCTAAGGAGCGTAGTTTATCTTGGCGTTGTTCCGCGTTAAGCTCGGTACTTTTTCCATTTTGAACCCATTTAACCTTCAGGTTTCTTTTTAGCAAGACTAAATTTCTTCGTAAACCATTGCAATAATTACGCTTTTTTGTTTTTTGGCTACGTGCTTTTCTACTGTTTTCTTCTTTTGGACCTGCTTTTGTTTCTCGTTGGCTTTTATGGGCAAGCGCTTTATTATCCGTAATATGCAGATCCTCTTTTAAATCAGATATTTTTTCACTCGGTTTTGGAGGCGTTGACGAATAATGTACTACCCCTTGTGCATCTTTCCATTTGTAAACCTTTGCCTCTGCTAGTGTAAAAACTAAAAAACTCAATGCAATAATAAGCGTGGTTATTATAGGTAATTTCATAATATGCCCTCTCGGTTATTTAAAGCTTCCTTTGGACTTGGCTATCTGCGAAAAGCTAACTTCTTTTTCATATTACACATTTTGTCTTAATTCACCCTGAATATAAAAAATCTGAAAATATCATTCA
>JALVEA010000219.1 GCA_027008665.1 Thiotrichaceae bacterium
TCTGCTACAATAATATTTAAGGCAGAAAAGTAGTATTTATGGCGAACTCACACGAATCGGACCACGATTTAGGTTTGGCGGTAGAAGAATCCCGTCCAAAAGTTAAAGAACCACCACGATATAAAGTTATACTATTGAATGATGATTTCACGCCAATGGACTTTGTGGTCGAAATTTTGCAAGGTTATTTTGGACTGGACGAAGAGGCAGCAACACGCGTGATGTTAAATATTCATACTAAGGGCAAAGGTGTCTGTGGCATCTATACGAAAGAAATAGCCGAAACGAAGGTTGACATGGTGAATGAATATTCACGCGAATGTCAACATCCGTTGTTATGTACTATGGAAGAGGCATAAAATAATGTTAAGTGCAGAAGTCGAATATTCAATTAATCGCCTGTTTACAAAAGCACGCGACAAGCACCATGAGTTTGTGACAGTAGAACACTTACTTTTGGCAATGACAAGCAATCCTAGCGCTGCCGAGGCTTTACGTGCTTGTGGCGTTGATATTCCTGTTTTACAAACAGAATTAGAAAGTTTTATTGAAGAAAGTACACCCATTTTAACAGAAACTGATGAGCGTGATACACAACCGACCTTAGGATTTCAACGGGTTATACAGCGTTCTGTATACCATGTACAAGCCTCAGGTAAAGGTGAGGTCACAGGGGAAAATATTTTAGTTGCCATTTTTGGTGAAACGGAATCTCATGCCGTTTATTACCTTTCACGTCAAGATATGTCACGTCTGGATTTGGTTAACTATGTATCTCATGGTATCCATAAAACAGAAGATGAACTTTCTTTAGGTGAATTTTTAATGGACGAGGACATAGATAATGATATGTCTGAAAATACGGGAGCTACCGAAGATGAAGAACCCGTTGAAACCCCTTTGCAACGTTTCGCAAGCAATTTAAATCTACAAGCTGAAACAGGAAAAATTGATCCCTTAATTGGTCGTGATGATGAAATTGAACGGGCTGTGCAAGTGCTTTGTCGTCGTCGTAAAAATAATCCACTGCTAGTTGGTGAAGCAGGCGTGGGTAAAACCGCGATTGCAGAAGGATTGGCTAAGCGTGTTGTCGATAAAGAAGTCCCCGAAGTATTACAAGATGCGACTATTTACTCTTTAGACCTTGGCGCATTAGTGGCGGGAACTAAATACCGTGGTGATTTTGAAAAGCGTCTCAAAGCGGTTTTAAATCAAATAAAAGATGAACACCACGCTATTCTCTTTATCGATGAAATTCACATAATTATCGGCGCAGGGGCGACCTCTGGTGGCACAATGGATGCATCAAATCTGATTAAACCGATGCTGGCATCAGGTGAATTAAAATGCATGGGGTCAACAACTTATCAGGAATACCATAGTATTTTTGAAAAAGATAGAGCACTCGCGCGTCGTTTCCAAAAAATTGATATTAATGAACCCAGTATTTCTGAGACATTTTTAATCCTCAAAGGATTAAAAACACATTATGAAAAATATCATGACGTAAAATATACATTGCCTGCCTTAGAATCTGCTGTAGAGCTTTCAGCTCGCTATATTACAGACCGTCATTTACCTGATAAAGCGATTGATGTTATCGATGAAGCGGGCGCACGTCGTCAATTAGAACCAAAATCAACCCGTAAAAAGACTATTTCAGTCGGTGATGTTGAAGCGATTATTGCTAAAATGGCACGTATTCCACCCAAAACCGTTTCCTCTTCGGATATGGATGTATTGAAGAAGCTGGATAAAAATCTAAAACGAGTCGTTTTTGGTCAGAATGAAGCCATCGATCAACTTTCAACTGCGATTAAAATGGCACGTTCAGGATTGCGTGAAGATAATAAGCCAATTGGCTCCTTCTTATTTGCAGGCCCTACAGGTGTCGGTAAAACGGAAGTAACTAAGCAATTATCAGAGCATTTGGGTATTGAGTTATTACGTTTTGATATGTCAGAATACATGGAGCGCCATACTGTCTCACGTCTTATTGGCGCACCTCCTGGCTATGTTGGTTTTGATGAAGGTGGTTTATTAACCGATGCGGTGAATAAAAACCCACATGCTGTTTTACTCTTAGATGAAATCGAAAAAGCCCATCCTGATGTTTTTAATATCCTTTTGCAAGTCATGGACAATGGAAGCCTGACAGATAGCAATGGACGAAAAATAGATTTCCGTAATGTTATTCTGGTAATGACCAGTAATGCAGGAGCACAAGACGTTAGCCGTAGCTCAATGGGTTTCACGCAACAAAATCATTCAACCGATATTAACAAAGCCATTGAATTAGCCTTTTCACCAGAATTTCGTAATCGCTTAGATGCAGTGATACAGTTTAAACCATTAATACCTAAAGTAATTGTTTCAATTGTTGATAAATTCTTAATTCGCCTAGAAACACAATTAGTTGCTAAAAACGTCACCCTTATTGTGGATGATAAAGCCAAACGCTGGCTAGCCAAAGAAGGCTATGATATAAAAATGGGCGCTCGTCCAATGGAACGCCTGATTCAAGAACAAATCAAACGCCCCCTTGCTGACGAACTACTCTTTGGTAAACTCAATAAAGGCGGAACCGTTCGAATCAGTGAAAAATCAGGAAAATTAACACTTGCCTACGGTGAAAAAGCAGTTCCAGTATAGCCTTCTCACTTCTAAGGAAGGGTATAATTTAAAATTAAAGGAAACCCAGCCTAGGCTGGGTACTCTTCCTATCTTAGAAGTAAGACTAAGAACATCTTTATCAATAAAGAGAGAGCTTTCAATTCTTAATAATACTCAGCAATGGCTTCGCCAATTTTTTCTAAGGTCTGCGTAAAAATAGCATCATCCTGTTGCAGTAGTGTCATACGAAAGCCATTTATATGACTACCAAAACCTGTTAAAGGGACGACACAAATCCCTTTTGAACCCATTAACTCATAGGCAAACTGAAAATCAGCAGAGATCGACCCTGCTTCTAATTGGTCTAAAAAAAGTCGCACTGCCTTATTTTTAGCATCC
>JALVEA010000220.1 GCA_027008665.1 Thiotrichaceae bacterium
ACGAATTTCTGCATCATTTTTTTCTTCATTTTCACTATGGCTGCCTTCACCGTCTTTTCCCCCACTGGCATTTGGAACTAAAGTAATACAAACACTATTACTAATAAATTTATCTTCCCCACCCGTATCAAAAGAAGCAGCAATCGAAGCGGTATGCGAGGTGATATTACTATCAGCTATTAATTCATAAATTAACTTACCGCTTTGGTTTTTTTGCATTTGCTCTGTTGGAAGATATAAACCAATCTTACTCACCACATCCTTTCCATTCCATCTGTCAAAGCGTATCCAACGATTAGTATTTTCATTCACCTCTAGTTGAACTAATAAAATACCATCCACAGGTGCAATAATAGGAACAGGGGTTTTATGTAAAATTAAATTGGATTGAATAACATCTTCTAATACCACACCAGATAGTAAGTCACTATCAATCACAAAATCCTTTGCTAAGGGAGCTTTATTGCCATTATTAGTAAAGTTAATACTGAATTTAACCGTATCATTAGGTGCTATCTCGGTTCCACAAACAGGACCAACCGATTTATTAATAGAAATATTCGCTCCCTCAATAATCTTAATCGTATCAAGGTTGTTCTGTATTAAATCAGGACGCATTGTTGGAAACACAGCAAGCCCCATACGATATTCACTGTCTGCGGCATCATTAATGCTCGTTACGCCTTGCAATACAAACTGAAAAATCTCACCACGTAACAATGTCGGAATTTGATAACAAATTTTATCACGACTTACTGTCTCGCAAGTAATAACAGGCAATTTAGCCTCGCCCATATCAACGACACCATTACCATTGCTATCCACATAAACGCCTAAATCACGTAAATCACCAACATCATTTTGATGTAATGAGAGTTCTAATTGATAAGAAGACGCAATATTACCTATATTCTTAATACGATGTGGCAAGGATACTATCTGCCCTGCACTAGCATAACGCTGATTATCAGTATCGAGTGATAGTCCATACTGCTCGGCAATCACAATTTCAGAAAGATTAGAATATAAGCGTTTAACCAGACCATCTGCAGTATCAAACCAAGATATCTCTGCCCTATTGCTAATCGTTACCCCTGCTGGTGCAATTTCTGCCATTGCTGGCGCAATGGTTATTATTACAATCAGCAACAATGAAAACAGGAATTTATCCTGCCATTGCCAAAATCGTGAAAAAGCCCGCATTTTTATCACCATCATTTATTTTTATTATTATTGAGTTGTGAAATATTCTTATCCCAAACCTTTGAGCTCAATGCCGTAATAAGGAAGTTAGTAACTTCACCTATTTAGCTTATAAGTAATAATTCCACATTAAACTTTACCATCAAGAACATGATTTTCAGCCCATCATATCCTTGATGGTAAAGCTATTTATTTTATTGAATTTATTAAGTTTCTTATTTTATAAATAACTTAAAAAGATCAGGGCGTAATTTAGCAAATTAATCTACACCGCTGACCTTGTCTCATAAACCCCACAGCTTACCAGTACTATGGCGTTATGATTTAAGGAAGTTTCAAGTGATGAATCTACCTCTATTGCGCTGATTTTTTGTTCCTGATTGCAGTATCTCAAGAGAGGCATAGTCGTTCTATGCAACGATTGAGATCATTCAAACAGGGACAAAAGGACAAGCAAGATTGGTAGATTCATTACTTGGCGTTTCCTAACAACTAGTCTTCAACTCTAATTGTAAATCTAACCGTTGTTGATTCACCAGAGGCTAACTCACCCCCTTTTGAAGTAGCCGCATCAGCCTTTGCACCTAGATAATAAGTGACCTTATTAGCAGTTTGATTGTACTCCCCTGCATCGTCTCCCATCGTATCAGAAGGATCAGCAGTTGCACCTTCAATACGCAAAGAGCCAGCTAAATAGCTTGTATAAGCTGGAATGGAGTCATTCACAATCACATTTTTAACCAATGTATCGCCTTCATTCTTTGCTAATATTTTCCATATTGCACATTGTCCTGGCTCTACTTTTGATGTCTGTATTTGAGCGTATGCTCCATCGGGCGTATTGTCACAGTTTGCATCTAAAGCAACGGTCTTAGTCAAACGCACCTGACCTGAAATAACATTACTATTGTCTTCTGCGGCACTTCGCTTTGTACCGTCAGGGTCAGTGACAGTCAAAGTGGTTGTATTAACCTCACCTTGAGCCGCATCAGAAGGTGCAAAAACCTTATCGGTTACATTGATGTACTCACCTGCTTCTAATGGAAATTCAACTTTACCATCTGAATCAGTATCGGTTAATGCAACTGTCTTTGTGCTACCATCTGGCTTATTAACAACCACCTTATCACCTGGTTTCAAGTTAGTTAATTCAACTAAATCGCCTGATTCTGTTTTGATAAGCGTTCTGGAGTTCCAATCTGGATCATTATTTTCAGAACTTAATTCAATCGCCTCATCCACATTACCGTCATTGCTTAGCTTATGCGGATAATCAACCGTGCCACCTGGTTGAATCTGGTTTGTTCCATCAGGTGTAATTTCAACTGATTTAACATCAGCAACATCAATTGCATGAGAAATCATATCATTACGCGTACTATCAACCGCTGATGTGACCATAAAGTCAATCACATAATCTTTATCACCATCGGTATCTTCTAAGTTTACTGCACTATCGTCTGTTTTATCATGACCATCAACATCAGCCGCACGATCTGAATCCGCTAGTGCTTGAGAAGCAGTGGCTGAAATTTTGACTTCTGCAATATACTCAAATGTTTTACCTGCTGGAATAAAGGGAGTTGAAGTAATCGTGTCACCTTGACTTGCAGTGCCACTATTATCTTTAAAAACAACAGCCCAGCCAGCAGGTAATTTATCATAAGAAAGCAAGAATGAATCAGGGCTACCCGCTTCATTAGCAACACTCATTGGGAATATAACCGTTCCACCGACTAGACCGTCCTTTAAGAAAACAGGGCCTTCATTGTGAGCATTTTTAACACCTGCATCATTAAAACCCGTAT
>JALVEA010000221.1 GCA_027008665.1 Thiotrichaceae bacterium
CCAACGTGATCAAGTAGAAGACTATGCGAAACGCAAAGGCTGGACGATTGAAAAAGCCGAAAAATGGCTCGGGCCTATTTTAGGATATGATGCTTAGAAGCATGTATGAAAAAATTAAATAATTAAATAATTAATTAATTAAGCAACGAGGTAAGGAAGTTCCAAGTAATGATTATACCAATCTTACTTTCCCTTTTGTCCCTGTTTGAATCATCTTAATCGTTGCGTGGAATAATTATGCGCCTCTTGAGATGCTTCAATCAGAAACAAAAAAGCCCAGACAAAATCGGGGCTTTTTGATATTACGTTTAAGCTCTACATTTATTTACGCGCGCCAGGACCATTCCATTTTAATCCATTGCTCATAATAGCCTGAAAGTATTCAAGTGCTTTGTACTCGTCACTTTGTGCTTTAAAAGGTTTTGCTCTAATGTTTTTATTACAACCACCATAACGGCGATGCAATGTTCCCATTGATCCCCATTTAGAACGGTAGACGGGGAAGTGTGAGGGATGTCCTAATGCTGGGCTTAATCTATCTGCACGGATAAAGTTCCCGGCGTTATAAACATGACAATCTGCACAGGCCATATTTAACTGACCACGTTTGGCATAGAAAAAGTTTTTTCCTTTGTTATACCATGCTAATTCTTTGTCTGAACTTGGCATTTTCACAGCAATTGTTTGTCCACGACCTTGGTAAGCAATATAGGCAGAAACCTCTGCTATTTTACCTTTTTTCCATTTAAAAGGTTTTTCACCATTATCAGTGCGACATTTATTAATAGCGCTTTCTAAGGTAACAATGGTATCGGCTTTGTCATCGTAGTGAGGGTATTTAGCACGAATAGCGGATACATCGCCTTTAAAGCAATCTTTAAACCCTTTGCCATTAGCAAACGGCTTATTCCATAATTCTTCGCCATTTTCAACGGCTAATTCATACGGAGGAAATTCTTCAATTTCAACCCATTGTTTGCGAGAAGCTGCATCAATCGAATAGATTCCATTGATATAGTCATCAAATTTTGTGTCCTTAAATTTCTTAGCAAAAAATCCTTGAAAAGCCTTCACATCATCGGCGGGAGAAGCTTGTACAGCGGTAAACGGCATTAAGCCAAATACCAACGCAGCGATTGTTGCTGTCATTGTTATTTTCATAGATTCACTCCTTATTAATTGCTTAAAATAATTCTCAAACAATCTTATTTTGAGAATTATTAACAAACAGAAGGTTACTTACTTAACGGTTTTTTCCGCTTCGCCAGTATTTCCTTGATTATCTTTCCAGCTTAACTTAATTTTATCACCTGATTTACCCGCATAATTAAAGGAAAGATAAGGGTTTTTTGAAACACTTCCTGACCAGTCAGCGGTTAATAAAGTTTTATCATTTGCAGTTACTACCACTTCATTGATGTGGTGTGCGGGGATTTTCTCACCTGTTTTTTTGTCTTTACGACGACCTGTTTCCATTGGATGAGAGACAATTGCTTTAACGTTGACTTTCCCATCTTTTAGTTTTGCTTTCAATCGTGTTTTGAATTTTTTAGCCATTTTTCCTATCTCCTATTGCTTAACCGCCGCAACCGCCCTTGGTTACTTTGACTGCTTTTTTGTTTGTATAATATTTATCGCCTGCTTTTATAATGGCAACAATATCCCCAGTTTTACCCACTTTGAAGCGACATTTAACCGCAGGGTCGATACCTTCGCCTAATTTAAACTTTGCCGCATAAACGGTTGGGTTATTAGAAATAAAGACAGAAATTTCTTCAGCACCTTCAATACTAGTTTTTACTTCAACGGGTACGACAGCTGCATTTTCAGCTAGATCGGGTGCGACTACTGTTACTTTGTCAGACTCTTCTGCTGTAATCCCCAATGCTTTTAGTGCATCATCCATTGATGTTGCAGCAAATGGATCGGCTGCTGTCGCTGCTGCTGCATCTTCAGCAAATGCCATATTAGGTGCTAATAAACTACCACCCATTGTTGCGCCTGTTACACCAGCGGCAAGAGACCCCTTTAAAAATGTTCTACGTTTCATTTATTTCTCCTGTTCCACGTATTGTTTATAATTTTGAATTACAGACTCTGTATATAAGCTGTAATTTTATCTATTTCGCCCGAAGTTAAAATCCCATGTGGTTTAAATGGTGGCATGATAGTGTTTGGATTCTTAACACGTGCATCTGAAATTTGTGCTTTCAGTGTCTTAATATCAGGGAATCGTGCTTTCATTGCGACCAAGGGAGGGGCTATATTACCAGCCATATCACCACCTGCAATTAGATGGCAAGCTAAACAGTTGCCTTTTTTCTTATCAAAAGCAAGTTTTTTGCCTTGTTCTAAATCTGAGCCACTACCTGCAACGACTGAAGTTGAAAATCCAACGGCACTGACTACTGCAACTGCTGATATTGTGACCAATAACTTACGAAAAAGTTTCCGCATCTTTATACCTCCTAGAATATAAATTTTTTGAAATTAGCAAGAAAAAAACGTGCTGTAACTTGATTTTTTATAGGTATACACGTTTTTTATAGATTGTCTATAAGCGCGAGCATAGCGTATTAAATCTAGCTTAGCAAAAGATTGATAGGATTTTACAATAAATTAAAATTCAACTCTATTATGAATAACTTGTGTTATTAGCTAGTAGCCTTTTAGCTCTTTATAATTAGTTATTATAAGTCTGGGTACAAACCCCAATAGTGATTGGTAATATTATTGATTAAGGTTTTTTTCCCATTTTTTTGCTTTGTATAATAAACGTTGTAAGGTCTGTAATTCAATCGCTGAAACATGGGGTAATTTCATTGCCTGAAGGATTTGTGAAATAGCAACGCGGTATTGCCCAATACGAATATTTCGCTCAGCAACGGCATGATAGGCAAAACCGATTAGCCCTAGTTGAGTAGCAATTTGTTGCTTTACTTCAAAATAAGTGAGGCTGGATTGTTCTGATAAAACAATATGATTTGCTAATGACCATGCTTGTTGTGTTTGTCCTAAACCGAGATAAGCATTGGACAAGGGAATAATGAGTGCATTTTCTCCAGAATAAAGTTGTACTAGCGGTTTTAATAGCTTTACCACAGCCTGATACTTTCTTTGTAGCAATAAAGCCTTAGCAATTAAGACAGCTTCTGATTTTTGTGAACTTTTAGTACCCATTATTTTTAAGGTACTAGTAATATTTCCTCGTTGCAATAAGGTTGATGCTTTAGCATAAAGACGAACCTTCTTATTTATATTGGAAGGTATATGCGCTTGTTTACCAGTAGCACGGCTCAATACACGCACTTTTTCACGCATATACTGATAGCTAAGGTCTTGCCTTTTTTTCTTAAAAACACCGTATCTAGCCGCCGCGGAGCGAGCATCGCTAACACGCCTAATGGTCAAAGGATGACTGCGTAAATATTCATTAACATTACCTTCATTGCTTGTAAACTCAGTCTCTAGTTTCTTCAGAAACATAGGCATAGCGGTTGGATTAAAATGGGAAGTTGCTAAAATGCGTAATCCCACCCGATCTGCCTCTGACTCTGCTTCACGGCTAAAGGATAAATCCTTATGCGCTTGCATTGCCAATGCCCCTGTGATAATGGCTTGCCCTGCTTCTGCACTTTTACTACTGGCAATAATGCCCGCTAAAATTGCAGCTCCCGTACCTAACATATTATGTTTGGAATTTTCTATCATGCGAGCAATATGGCGCTGTGTAATATGCGCTATTTCATGCGCGATGACCGCTGCTAATTCATCTTCTGAGTCGGTTTGTAAAATTAAGCCCGTATTAACAACAATCACGCCTCCTAAAGTCGCAAAAGCATTCACTGCTTTATCTTTAACCACTAAAAAATAAAAGGGATTAGCAGAATGAGGCGCATGGGCGGATAATCTATTTCCTAATGAGCGAATCCATGCGGAGATTTCAGGGTCTTCTATCACTGACCCTTCTGCACGTATATCGCGTAATACTTTTAAACCCAGACGGCGTTCTTTGGCATAACTTATCGCACCAATAGAAGCACTGCCAATATCTGGCAAATTGTAATCTGGTAGACTTAAATCCAATTCTGCATTAACAGGCTGAAATAACAGTAGACTGATAAATAATGAGGGTACAAAAGAAGAAACGAGTTGTGGGGTTATAATTTTTGTGAGCATAAGCCAAGTTGTAATATAGAATGAGTAACTTGACAAATTAAAAAATACTAATATTTTTTATGGATAGCATGATAAATGGCTTATGCTTATAATTTAGTGTATTATTTATATAAAGTATAAATATAATTTATAATGTTTGACTTGGTCGTATTTTGCCTGTATATTAGTATATAACTAAATACTAATTTAAAAAAAGGGGTGAAAACTTATGTTTGGAGTTAAAGAATTGGATGCTATTAGCTTAAAACAGATGCTAGACAATGATACAGAAAAAAAAATCCGTTTAATTGATGTGCGTTCTCAAGGGGAATATGCGCGCGGTATCATAGAAGGTGGGGAGTTTCTTCCTTTGCATACTTTACCAGCAAGATACCACGAGTTTTCAGAAGAAGATAATCTTGTCTTTTATTGTGGTAGTGGCAATCGTTCCATACAGGCTTGCAGATTTCTTGCACAAAATACGAATATAAAAGCCATCAATCTTCGGGGTGGATTATTTAGTTGGTATCAAGCAGGGCTTGAAATTGTGCGCCCTAATGTTTCATGGGCTTAAAGTAAATTACTTAATGCAACATAATCTTTGACGCTTAGGTTTTCAGGGCGCAAACCTGTGTCTATTCCAATTGCTTCAATTTGTTTAATCGTTAATAGCTTCTTGAGTGTATTGCGCAGGGTTTTTCTACGCATTGAAAATGCCTGCGTAACCACTTGGGAAAATAATTTAATATCGTTTGCCAGATAGGGTTTTTGTTGCCACGGTTGTAGCCGTAATACGGCGGAGTTTACTTTTGGGGGAGGGGAAAAGGCTTCTGGGCCGACATAAAATAAGTACTCTGTGTCACAATGATATTGCACCATAACAGAAAGGCGACCGTAAGTTTTATTGCTAGGTTGTGCGGTAATTCGGTCAACCACTTCCTTTTGCAACATAAAATGCATATCTTGTATATGAGGGGCCGACTCTAATAAATGAAAAATCAAAGGTGTGGAGATATTATAAGGCAGGTTGCCAACAATCCGCAGAGGCTGATTTTCGTTTAACAATTGCTTGAAATCAAATTTTAACGCATCAACATTATGAATAATAAGCCTGTCCCCTCCTTGTTGTTGAAGATGTTGAATAACATCACGATCAATCTCAATCACCTGCATAAATTCAAGCTGTTCTAATAATGGAAAAGTTAACGCACCCATACCAGGCCCAATTTCAATGATTTGCTGATCTTGTTTAGGGTTGATATATTGGATTAATGTTTGAATTACACTATGGTCATGCAAAAAATGCTGTCCAAAGCGTTTTTTAGTACGGTATTTATTTGACATAAGGATTTTTAGAACCTATCAAGGTATTGCCATACCCATCCTCTTAATTACAAGGATGGGCATGGCGAGATCCAACTAATTAGCTATTTTTAATTCCACGCGACGATTCAAAGCTCTACCTTCTCTACTGGCATTATCGGCAATAGGAACTTCTTCTCCGTAACCTTTGGCGGTTATTTTAGTAGCATCAACACCTTGATAAATCAAATATTTCATCACCGTGGTTGCGCGTTGTTGTGAGAGCGTTTTATTGGCTAATGCAGCCCCTCTACTGTCGGTGTGTCCACCCACTTCAATATGAATATCAGGGTGGCGTTTTAAGATATCAGCCGCTTCGTTTAGAATCGGTAACGAGGTTGTGGTCAATTGTGCCGAGGCGGTTTTAAAATTAACACCTTTAAGAGTGATATTTTCATCCGTAGAACAACCGAGTGTATTAACTTTAGTACCAGAAGCTGTTGCAGGACATAAATCTTTGCTATCACTAATGCCATCTTTATCTGCATCGGGCTCACAGCCTGTTTGACTATCAATTTTACTTCCAATTTCAGAGTTTGGACACTGATCTTTGCTATCAACTAGACCATCCTTGTCGGTATCAATTTCACAACCTTTGTCATCAACTTTTGCACCTTTAGGAGATGCAGGACATTGATCTTTGCTATTAATAATACCGTCCTCATCACTATCTAGTGGACATCCTTTTGGATTAACTTTAGTGCCATTGGGCGTATTAGCACAAGCGTCTTTACTATCGACAACGCCGTCCTTATCTGAATCTAGTTCACAACCTTTCTCATCGACCTTAGCTTCATTAGGCGTATCAGCACATGCGTCCTTACTATTGACAACGCCGTCTTTATCTGAATCTAGTTCACAACCTTTTTCATCGACCTTGGCTTCATTAGGCGTATCAGCACATGCGTCTTTACTATCGACAACGCCGTCTTTATCGGTATCAAGTTCACAGCCTTTTTCATCGACCTTAATACCTTCAATAGTCGTTGGACATTGATCTTTGCTATCGGCAATACCGTCTTTATCAGTATCGAGTTCACAGCCTTTTTCATCAACTTTAACCCCTTCAGTAGTAGTGGAGCATTGATCTTTGCTATCGACAAGACCGTCTTTATCAGTGTCTACTTCACAGCCTTTGTCATCGACTTTAAAACTTTCACCCGTATCAGCACATTGGTCTTTGCTATCGGCAACACCATCTTTATCGGTATCTAATTCACAACCATTATCGCCCACTTTGGTGGTTTCAGGAGTATCCGCACATTGATCTTTACTATCAACAATGCCGTCTTTATCAGAATCTAGTTCACAGCCTTTTTCATCGACCTTAATGCCTTCACCTGTATCTGCACATTGGTCTTTACTATCCACAATACCGTCTTTATCAGTGTCTAGTTCACAGCCTTTTTCATCGACCTTAATGCCTTCAAGAGTATCGGCACATTGATCTTTGCTATTCACAATACCGTCTTTATCGCTATCGATTTCACAACCTTTTTCATCAACAGTAATACCTTCAAGGCTTTGAGGACATTGATCCTTACTATTGGGGACTTTATCTTTATCGTCATCCTCTTCACAGCCTGTTTCTAATACTTTTGCCCCTTCAGCGCTTGTAGGACATTGATCTTTACTATCTAAAATACCGTCATTATCACTGTCTTTTTCGCAACCAGTTTCATCAACGGCAATACCCTCAGGGGTAAAGGCACATTTATCCTTATCATCGCTAATGCCATCCTTATCAATATCAGCAGGACATCCCTGTGCATTAACATAAGTTCCCTCAGGGGTATTGGGGCATTTATCAGATGGATTAACTACAGTATCCTTATCATCATCTGCTGTCGCTGTTGCGAGCTGTTCTGATAGACTGGCAAAAGCTTGAATTTTGTCCTGTAATTTTGCCTGTAGCGTGTTGTTATTTTCTGTTTTTGTTGCTATTTGAGCATTTAAGTTTTCAATACTGGAGGTAAGCTGTTGTCGATCACCAGAAAAGCGTTGCATTAGCGTAACATTACCAAGAAGCGTCTCTTTTGATTTGTTAAGCAGTTGGTTTTTATTATTGATCAGGGTTTCATTGTCCTTATTTGTACTATTAAACAAGGCTTGTTGTTGTGTTAATTGAGTGCCTAAATCGACTAATTGATTATTTCTTTGCGCATCTATTTTTATAAAACGATTCATGGTTGAAACATTATCAATCAACGTTTCTTTTGCTTTATTAAGTAATGTGTTTTTAGTGTTTATAATCGTGTCTTTATCATGATTAGCAGTATTACAGCGTATTTGTTGTTGCCTCATTTGCTCATTTAGCGCAATGAATTGTTTATTTTTCTGTTCGTTACTACTAGCCAAGCGTTGCATGGCTGAAATATTGCCTTGAAGCGTTTGTTTTGATTTATTCAGTAGCTTATTTTTGCTCTTCAAGACTGCCGCATTGAGCGTTGTCATTTCGTCAATTTGCTTTTTTTGTGCTGCAATCTTTGCTTCAAGTGCCACAATACGATTTTTAAGGCGTTCACCATCAGCACTAAGACTTGTGATGGTGCTGATATTACCATTAATCGTTTGTTTTAGTATTTTCAATAATTCCGCATTGGTATCAATCGTTTTATTACTATTGACTAACTGTTTAATAGAGGTCGTAGTTGTTGTTGTCTCAGGAGCTATCATTGGCATCATATAATACGGAGTGTACATTGAAGCTGGCATATTATTAGGAATAGGAGCTTGCATCCCCGCAATGCCTGAGCCATCAGGGGAGGAATTAAAATAAGGCATCCCTTCCCATATGGGTTGAGTTTGTTCTGTAGGTGGCATAATCGATGGATCTACACCAAAATTCGAACCATAAGGAATGAAATATGGCATTCCTCCCCACGTCAACGGATTTTGCTCTGCCATTGGTAATGGATCAGGCGTTGGCGTGTCAGCTATCGCAACTTTGAAAGATAGCGGTAGAAGAGTAATCAAAAGCAAAGGTTTGATAGCAGTTCTCATTCTATGGTTTCTCCACAAGGATAATATTTTAAGACTATAAGATAACGAATATGATACATGAAATTGCTATTTTAGTTTTGTTTCAGGTCAAAAAGTTAAAATATTTGATTAAAAATACAGCATTATTTATCTCTTGGTTTACACTTTAATCATTACCTTTACTCTAAAATATCACATCATTGCGAGGAGCTTGATTAGTGTAGTGAACCAACGATGAAGCAATCTTTTGGCTTTAGTACATAAACTTAAAGAGATTGTTTCATTTGTTTTACCCCTTAATACCCTCACTGATTTTTTGCTATGTGAATATCCCTATAATTGCTTTAAACTGCTCACCCTAAATTTTTTATAAAGAATTCTATCCCATGGCTTTACTCGCATTACAAAATATCAGTCTTAGTTTCGGTGGTCCTGCACTTCTCGATGGTGTAAACCTCACCGTTGAAGCACGTGAACGCATTTGTTTAATTGGTCGCAATGGGGCGGGTAAATCCACCTTAATGAAAGTCATTAATGGGCAGATCAAAGCAGATTCGGGTGAAAAAATTGTTGAGGGTGGTGCGATTATCACCCAATTGGAACAGGAAGTTCCTAGAGATATGAGTGGTAGTGTGTATGAAGTCGTTGCTTCGGGTTTGCAAGAACTAGGGGATTTGCTCACACAATACCATCAATTAAACGAGCGAGATGATATCGGTTCTGATAGTTGGTTAAGCCGCATGGGGCAAATTCAGCATGAGTTAGAAGCCAATAATGGCTGGCACTTTCAAGTAAATATCGACAAGGTTATTTCACTACTTAAACTTAATCCCGAAGCCGATTTTTCTAAATTATCAGGTGGTATCAAACGACGGGTTTTATTAGCGCGTGCTTTAGTGCAAGAGCCTGATATTTTATTATTAGATGAGCCAACCAACCATTTAGATATTAATGCCATTTTATGGCTAGAAGAGTTTTTAAAAAATAATTATAAAGGCTCACTTATTTTCATTACCCATGACCGCGCTTTTCTTAAATCACTCGCCACGCGTATTATTGAACTAGACCGAGGTAAAGCGACCAGTTGGCCTGGGGATTATGCAAACTTTCTACGTCGAAAAGAAGAAGCCTTACATGCAGAAGAGCTTGAAAATAAACGTTTTGATAAAAAACTAGCACAAGAAGAAATCTGGATACGCCAAGGAGTTAAAGCACGTCGTACTCGTAATGAAGGACGTGTGCGCGCCTTAGAAAAAATGCGTAAAGAACGTTCTAATCGTAGAGTACAACAAGGTTCTGCCGTCTTGCGAATAGATTCAGGAGAGCGCACAGGCAAGCGAGTCGTTGAAGTAGAAAACCTTAGTTATACCCTGCCAAACGGGCGTATTTTGATTGATAATTTATCACTATTGATTCAACGTGGGGATAAAATCGGTTTAATCGGTCCCAATGGAGTTGGAAAAAGTACCTTATTGCGCGTACTACTGGGTGAAATTAAAGCGGATTCAGGTAAATTAATTCAAGGAACCAACGTACAAGTCGCTTATTTTGATCAACTACGTTCACAACTTGATGAAACGAAAACAGTTAAAGATAATCTCGATAATGGTGCAGATCGCATCACTATTAACGGCGAAAGTAAACACGTTATTAGCTATTTGCAAGACTTCCTCTTTACTCCGCAACGGGTTAATTCTCCAGTCAAATCCTTATCAGGTGGTGAACGTAACCGTCTCCTATTAGCTAAATTATTTATCAAACCTGCTAATGTTTTAGTCTTAGATGAGCCAACCAATGACCTAGACGTTGACACCTTAGAGCTATTAGAAGAACTCTTATTAGGTTATAAAGGAACGGTTTTATTAGTCAGCCATGATCGTGCTTTCATTAATAATATCGTTACCAGTTGCCTAGTATTTAAAGGCAAAGGCGAAATTGATGAATTTATTGGTAGTTATGATGATTGGCAAGCACTAAACCCCAGTGCGGGATTAGGCGATGAAAGCAATAAAAAAACCACTAAAAGCAAGCCTAAAAAAGAAAAAACTATTAAACAAACATCAGTCACACCCGTTTCTAATATAAAAAAATTAAGTTATAACGAAAAGCGTGAATTAGAACAGTTACCAAAAGAAATAGAAGCACTTGAAGAAGAAATAGCACAATTACATCAAATAATGTCGGATTCTGACTTTTATCAACAAGATCAGAAAAAATAAAAACCATCACTGAAACATTACAAAAAACTGAAACATTATTAGAGGAAAAATACGTTCGCTGGGAAGTATTAGACGATTAAAATAAGCAAGATGGAAAAATGAAAAATTAGGACACCC
>JALVEA010000222.1 GCA_027008665.1 Thiotrichaceae bacterium
CCAACTACCGCGATATAATCAAATAGCTTTTGATAATTTTTTTCGATAAGAAGCGGAATATCAGCGACTACATAGCTTGATGTATTGGCTAATGCTTCGCTTTTAACTAATTGCTTTTCGATAGCATAATATATTTTTGGATCTAAAATGGCTTCAAGCCGTAATAGTTTTTTAGGATCAGAAAAAACTTGTTTTTTTAATGCCACACGATTCAGTGAGCCATCTTGTTGCAACAAGCTCTCACCAAAGGTAGCAATGATTTCCTTTAATGCTGGCGTTTTTGGAGCAACAATAGCATGAGCGATTTTATCTGCATCAATAATGCGAATACCTTTACTTGCAAAACTTTTGGTGACGGTACTTTTTCCACAACCAATACCGCCTGTTAGACCCACTTTTATCATAAAGCTAATTCCTTATCCTATGAGATATAATTCTCAGATTCTGTTTATTATTACCGAGGTTGCCTGTTGTATACCATACTTAACAAACGTCTACAGCGTATTGAAAAAAACAATATAAAAAATCGTCTTAAAGATTCAAAAACGGGGTTAGAAAAAGAAAGCTTACGTGTTGATACCCAAGGGCATATTGCTCAAACAATGCACCCTAAAGTATTTGGTTCTGCCTTAAAAAATCCTTGGATTACCACCGATTATGCCGAATCACTATTGGAGTTAATTACCCCACCTTGTGATCGCGCTTATCAATCACTGGATTTTTTGCAGGATATTGAGTCATTTGTTTATCAGCAATTAGATAATGAACTGCTATGGACAAACAGTATGCCCTGTATTATTCGTGGTGAAAAGGATATTAAGATTGCAGAGTATGGCAACTCAACGGGGGGGAAAATGAAGCATGTGTATCGTCAAGGCTTAGCATGGCGCTATGGCAAGATGATGCAGGTCATTGCAGGGATTCATTTTAATCATTCCATCGCTACCGATTTTTGGGCTGACTATCAGCAACTAGAGCAACAACAAAAACGTAGCTCAAAAGATTTTATTAACCATAGCTATATGGGCATGGTGCGTAATATTCAACGTTATGGTTGGCTGATTCCCTATTTGTTTGGCGCTTCTCCTGCTATTTGTAAAACCTTTCTAAGGGGTATTCCCAAATTAGAGAGTATGAAAATCTATAATAAAAACACTTATTATGAACCTTGGGGAACTTCATTACGCATGGGAGATATTGGTTATACCAACCGTAAAGAGCATAAAGCGGGCATTAAGGCAAACTATGACACAATAGAAAAATACATAGAAAGTTTGCAATACGCAATTAGCACTCCCCATAAAGCGTATGAAAAGATTGGCGTTAAAGTGAACGGTGAATATCGTCAGCTAAATACCAATTTACTGCAAATTGAAAATGAATATTACAGCACCGTTAGACCGAAGCAGATTTTAGAATGTTTTGAAAAACCTGTTGATGCCTTGAGTCACCGTGGTATTGCCTATGTAGAATTACGCTCGGTGGATATAAACCCCTTCCATCCTGCGGGCATTAGCCATAAACAACTCTTTTTCCTAGAAATCTTTATGTTGTTTTGTCTACTGCAACAAAGCCCTAAAATTGATAAAAAAGAACAACAAGAAATAGATGAAAATCAATCGCTCGTGGCACATTTTGGACGTAAACCCCAGCTAAAATTGAGCCAGAATACTAAAAAATGCACCCTAACATCATGGGGATTAGAACTATTAGATGCCATGATGCCCGTTGCAGAATTACTCAATACGGTTCATAGTGATACTTGTTATGTGTCGGCATTAAAATATCAAATGGAACTTATTGAGCATCCCGAACTCACATCTTCAGCACGTTTATTAGATGAGTTAATGAGCAATCACAGCAGTTATTTTGATTTTGCACAAAGTCAATCCGAACAACATCGACACTATTTTTTAGAACGCGAGTTGAGTCAAACTGTTTGGGATAAATTTGTTCAACAAGCGAAATTATCTCTTTTAGAGCAGCAAAAAGTTGAAGCTAACGATGATGTAAACTTTGATAGTTTTCTCAAATATTACTTTAGCTGATTTTTATAAAAACAATAACAATAACAACGAATGATAAGGCCCCCAATATCATGAATAAATTAGTGTCCATTATTAATAATAATAAAACATTCCTTCTTTTTATTTCATTTCTATTTATCTTTCGAGGAGCAATAGCCGACTGGCATCCTGTCCCTACAGGCTCAATGAAACCGACCATATTAGAAGGCGATGTGATATGGGAAAATAAATTAGCTTATGATTTGCAAATTCCCTTTACCAATATCTCTTTAGCCCGTTTAGGTGAACCTAAACGGGGTGATATTATTGTTTTTACCTCTAAAGCAGCCAATAAACGCATGATTAAACGCCTAATAGGTTTACCAGGAGAGACGATTCAAATAAAGAAAAATCAGCTTTTTATTAATGGTCATGCAGCAGACTATTCTAAGCTAAGAAATCCCATTTTAGAGCCTATACGTGAGGGAGATAAAGAAGAAGGTGTGTATGCGCTAGAATCAATAGGAAGCCTTACGCATGTTATGCAAGTTAAGCCGCATTACTATAATCCAATGAAAAACTACGGTCCTATCACCATCCCTAAAGATCAATATTTTGTTATGGGTGATAATCGAGATAACAGCGCAGACTCTCGATATTATGGACTTATTCCACGTTCTGAAATTCGTGGTCATGCCACACAGATATTGCTATCTTTAAATACTAAAGATAGCTTTAAACCCCGTATAGAACGTTTTTTTGAAATGCTGAAATAAGAAAATTTTCAGTAATAAAGCAGGATCAGATCGGGATAACAGGCTAGACGGGTTTTGTAAACCCGTCCACACGTTTAAACACAACAAAGCTATTTCATCGATAGATCACGTCGAGCGGTTGAAATAGTGATAGTAAAGCCTGCAATAACATCTAGAAATGCCATAAAGGTAAGGGTAAGAAAGATAGAGTTTCCAGCCCA
>JALVEA010000223.1 GCA_027008665.1 Thiotrichaceae bacterium
AGAGCTAAGTACATCAAACGGCTGTGAGCGTTGATTGGGTTGGATAAAAACCTGATATAAAAAACTAGCGATTAATGGGGCATGAGGAGAGGTGAGTAAACGCCACGCGATATTATTTTTGCGTTGTGCTTTAAGATCAGCGTACTGCATAGGTGTTTTGTCTAAGAAAAGACAGGGAGTTTAGCAATTCATTAGGATAAAGCCACCAAAAAATAAGACGTAATCTCTCATAGTCTAAAGTTAATGTAGTGCTTTCCTTTTTATTTTAAAAGGAGGATAGGTTATATTTTCTCAAGAAAAAATATAACCTAGCAGAAAGTACCAAATTTATGCGAGTGATTCTTTTCCTTTAGCAATTAACTCACGTAATTCAACCACTGCGTCTTTACGGTTATTAGAGGCGGATAATAGTTCCATTGCTTCTTCAACACTGATTGAGCGTTTTTTAGTAGGGGCTATTCTTGGGTTAATGAATTTTCTAGGGCCAGCACCATTTGGTTCAATGCGGTTTTTTATCGCCTGTGCTAATTGATGCACTGCCATTGCATAGTGGGTGCTGTGGTTATAGCGCGTGATGACATAGAAGTTTTTACCACCTAGCCATAACTCATCACCCCCGTAGGTTTTTAGTTTAATTAAACTGAGCGAACCTCTCATATTATGCTGATATCTTGTGGTGACCCCTTTTCTTGATAGACGTGAAGGGCGGTAGGTATGTTTATAGCCTGTTTTGAGTGAGCGATAGCGTTTATTCTTGCTTCGGGCGGGAACGGCGACCATTTCGCCTGTTCTCCAACCGTGTCGGTTAAAGTATTTTGCAATACTGGCGATAGCATCGGCTGGTTCCCATAAATTTACACCGCCATCACCATCAAAATCAACGCCATATTTTTTGATATTACTGGGCATAAATTGGCTTAATCCAAGCGCTCCTGCATAAGATGCTTTAGGGACGAGTGGATTCAAATGTGCATTACGTGTCATGAGCAAATAACTTTCTAGTTCACTTTCAAAATAACGCCCACGTCGTTTATTCATAAATGCCATAGTGGTTAATGCATCAATGGCGCGATTTTTACCAACATTACCACCAAAGATGGTTTCTACGCCCATAATGCCCATAATGTATTCTTTTGGAACACCGAACTGTCGTTCTGCGCGTTCTAACGCTTGGCGGTTTTTATGATAAAAAGCGACTCCTGCATTGATATGGCGTGAAGTGAGGAAATGACTGCGATAGCGTGTCCAGCTTGGTGTTCTATTACGCTTTTTATGTTTTCTTTTAATTTTGGGGCGTTCATCTTTAGCCGCCATTTTACGCATCCAGCTAGTTGCCTGAGCATTACTCAATACGCCATTCAAATAGTAACGATCAAAACCATGGCGTGAGACCATTTTATCGATAAAACGACGTGCAGCAGGGTTGTTTGCAAAATCGCCTGTCAATGAGGCTCTACGGAGTTGTGGTTGTTGTACTCGTTGTATTGGCGCTGGTTGTATGGAGAGGCGTGCTGGTTGATATTGACGAATGGCTGTTCGAGGTCTTATATACACTTTTCTATACACTCTTTGTGGTGCTTTTTTTACAATGTACTGTTTTCTTGGTGGGTAATGTCTTCTAGGTGTTCTAGGTACTTGTCTGACGACTTTGCGTTGTGTTAAATAATGGTTTTGTTGCCGTTTCTTTGCGGCTCTTTGTTGGGCTACCCATTGTTGAGAGGCTCTTTTTTGTATTGCTCGTTGTTGTGCGATACGTTGTTGTGCGATACGTTGTTGTGATGTTTTTTTGGTATTGACAAAGCGACGCACTACTTTTCGTTTTGTGATTTTTTTAGTAATGACGCGAGGTGCGACACGCTTGGTAACGACTCTTTTACGAATAGTTTTAGCGCGTACAACGGGTGTTGTTACGGGTGTTGTTACGGGTTGTTGTATGGCAACTTGTTTGGGTGGTTTTATCGGTTGATTACTACTACACCCCCCAAGTAACGCTAAAAAGAGTATTCCACTTGATACATTCAATATTTTATTTCTTGCCACTATTAACCCCTAAGTCATTTGATTTGTGGATAACATAGTTACAATGGATTATTTTATTATCATTGTTTTTTAACAAAGACACTTGAAAAATGCTTTTGTATAAATGTTTTGTAACTATATTATTTTAAACTGGATTCTCTCTCTCGCGCGGTTTTTCATTCTACAAGAAATATGAGCACTAAGGAAGCAGTGGGTAGGGAATTTAAAAAAAAGGAATGGCGGATGAAAAAAGGCGACAATAATTGTCGCCTTTTAGATTGTGTTTGATTGATTGCTTATTGCCCGTCGAAAATATCCCATTTGGAAAGATTAGCCATATGACCTGCTTCTTCAGCAATCGGGGGGAATTGATTAGTGATCGCATCAGAAACGGTAACAGGATCAGGGGTACTGATATATGGGAAGCGCCAGCCACCTGGCATACGTCCTAATTTACGTGGGCTACTGATAGCTTGATCCCATGCTGTATCTGTAAAATCAGTATAAAAATCAGGCCAGATATTGCGTGTATCACCCCATGCTTTCTTTTTATGGCTATTAGTATTAGGCATAAAAGGGAATCCATTGTTTATATTAGTGCCATTATTATTGGGAAAAGGCATCATAGGAAAGGTATTAGGAAAAGAAAAAGGGTTGCTATTGTTGTTGGACGCAAAGTGATTGTTTTTATTTAATGAGCGAGGAGCGGCAGGAAATTTCATTGTTGGTTGTTGATAGCCTCCATTTGCTGCCTTATATTGCTGTGGCATCGTGATTGTATTATTAAATGCTTGAGTTGGTGCAAAAAATAATCTGTTTTGCTTTACTCGTGGCACATCAGGCGTTGTAAATTGATTGATAAAGACTTGGGGTTCTTGTTCTAGTGGCACAAAAGAGGATTTTTGTTTTGTGGTGGGAGTTAATAAAGCCTGTTGTATCTGTTGCTCAGAGGGG
>JALVEA010000224.1 GCA_027008665.1 Thiotrichaceae bacterium
ATTGATTTAAAAGAGGCTATTGAACGTGTTCTAAGTTTGCCGACAGTTGCTTCAAAATCGTTTTTAATTACCATTGGTGATCGTAGCATTACGGGGATGGTCAATCGGGATCAAATGGTCGGGCCGTGGCAAATACCTGTTGCCGATGTGGCGGTGACGACAAGCGATTATAAACAGTATACAGGCGAGGCGATGGCAATGGGTGAGCGCACACCGATTGCATTAGTAAACCCTGCCGCCTCAGGTCGAATGGCGATTGCTGAGGCAATTACCAATATTGCAGCGGCTAAAATCGCTAAGATTTCAGATATTTCTATGTCTGCTAACTGGATGGCTGCAGCAGGACATGAGGGTGAAGAAGCGGCACTTTTTGATACCGTTAAGGCAGTGGGTGAGGAATTGTGTCCTGCCTTGGGTATTGCAATTCCTGTGGGTAAAGATTCGCTCTCAATGAAAACCGTATGGCAAGAAAACGGTGAAGACCGCGCTATGACCGCTCCGTTATCAGTTTTAATGACCGCTTTTGCGATTGTTGAGGATGTTCGCCATACCCTCACTCCCCAGCTACGTACCGATAAAGGTGATACTGATTTAATTTTGATTGATTTGGGCAAAGCTAAAAACCGTATGGCAGCATCTGCATTGGCGCAAGTGTATTCACAGGTGGGGCATCGTGCGCCTGATTTGGATCATGCGAATACATTAATTGCTTTTTTTGATGCGATACAAACGCTCAATCAGGAAGAGAAATTAATCGCATATCATGATCGTTCTGATGGGGGGTTATTAGCAACACTGGTAGAAATGGCGTTTACAGGGCATACAGGTATTAGCATTGGGCTTGATGATCTGGCAAATAATCCGTTGGAAGCCTTGTTTACTGAAGAACTTGGCGCAGTGATTCAAGTGCATCATTATGATACAGAGGATGTCTTATCCGTTTTTCGTGGAAATGATTTAGGTAAACATGCCCATGTGATTGGTAAATTAAATACAAGCGATGAGATTGTTTTTAGTTGGGCAAAAGAGGTGATTTATCAACAACCACGGACTGTATTACAGAAAATCTGGTCAGAAACCAGTTATAGAATGCAAACATTACGCGATAATGCCGATTGTGCTTTGCAAGAGTTTGAACGCATTGAGGATAGCAACGACACAGGTTTATTTGCCGATTTAAGCTATGATGTCGATGAAGATATTGCAACTCCCTATATTAATACGGGCATTAGACCTTTTATGGCCATTTTGCGCGAGCAAGGGGTTAATGGGCAAATAGAAATGGCAGCAGCTTTTGATCGTGCGGGTTTTCAAGCCATTGATGTGCATATGACGGATATTATTAGTGGCAAGGTGTCATTGAATGATTTTAAAGGGGTGGTCGCTTGTGGTGGTTTCTCTTATGGTGATGTACTCGGTGCAGGTGGCGGCTGGGCTAAAAGCATTTTGTTTAATCAACGTGCCAAAGATGAATTTAGTCAATTCTTTTTACGCGAAGATGCCTTTGGTTTAGGGGTTTGTAATGGTTGTCAAATGTTCTCACAGTTGAAACACCTTATTTCAGGTGCAGAGCATTGGCCACGTTTCTATAAAAATCAATCGGAACAGTTTGAAGCACGGGTAGCAATGGTTGAGGTTATGGATTCTCCTTCTATTTTCTTACAAGGGATGCAAGGTTCTAAAATGCCCATTCCCGTTGCACATGGAGAAGGGCGAGCCGTTTTTGAGGAGGCAAATGAAGCGCAAGCTATCTTTAAATCTGGTTTAGTTAGTCTACGTTATTTAGATAATACAGGAGAGCCGACAGAACACTATCCTGAAAATCCAAATGGATCACCACAAGGTATTACAGGACTCACATCTGAAGATGGTCGCTTTACTATTATGATGCCACACCCTGAACGGGCTTTTCGCACCGTGACCAATTCATGGCATCCCGATGATTGGAATGAAGACGGTGCATGGATGCGTATGTTTAGAAATGCACGAGCTTGGGTAGGATAAAGCTGTTCTAGGGAAATAAACGAGTAAATAAAAAAATTTATAGAATACAAAATTTTATAGAAAAATCACTTTTTCTGGTTTTAAATTTTTTTCATAAAAAAAACTTGCTTATCTATTTTTTTATTTATTTCCTTAAATTATCGACAAAAAGAGTGAAAAACAAGATATTATGGGGGTAGAATAAAATACCCCCATTATATTAGATCAAATATTGTACAATTAATGTCATTTTAGGCGGCTAACAATGTTTATCAAGTACAGAGTCAATGGATTGACTAATCTCTTCAATAAAATTTTCTTCGTTGTGTTTTTGTTTCTACTTTTTTTTATAACAGCTTACTCGCTTTCTTTTGCAGAGGAAAAAAAAGATATTTCTTCAACTTCTGAAGATAAAGTTCGTAAGGCGGTTGTAAACCAGCTTTTTTTATTAGGTGCTAAATCTAATAAAAACGGGAAAAAAGAAAAGGATGTTGTTACTTCAATTGAGAAGGATAAAGAAGAAACAGTTGAAGCTATGGTTAAATCGCTAGGGGCTACTGAAAAAATTAAGAAAGTCGAAAAGGTCGAAAAGGTCGAAAAGGTCGAAAAGGTCGAAAAGGTCGAAAAGGTCGAGTCAGCCAAGAAAGTTGAAACAGTCAAGCAATCTAAGAAAGCCAAAACAAGCAAGCAGGTCAAGACAGCCAAGCGAGTCAAAAAATCTTCACTTGATATAGCAAAGAAAAAAGCAATGGTTGATGCAGTAGATGAAAAAGAGAGCAGTAAGAAATTATCATCAACAGAGTCAACTCCGCTGATTGATTTATTATCAAAAAAAGAGGTGCAGGCTCTTATGTTGGATGTAATGGAATCTCCTGATAAAGTAGAATCTAAAAAAACACCTTCAGTTGCTTCAAAACCTAATCTTGATGAAACTGGAAACAATAAAGGGAAGAATAATAAAACAGCTTCAATTACCGAAAATTCTG
>JALVEA010000225.1 GCA_027008665.1 Thiotrichaceae bacterium
TGTGATATTAGATCTAATCGTTTTTTTATCATTGCAACCTCAGCGAATCACATATAGTAGTGGAAAAATAGTAATCCAAGCCAGATCAATCATATGCCAATACACCGCCATATTAATTAAACCTTCGTGTTCCGTTGCGGTATAAATATCCGTATTAATTCGATAAATCACCCAGATTAAACCCGCGCTCCCCCAGCCAACATGCAAGAAATGGTTGAAAGTTACATAATAATAAACACCATAAAAAATATTGGTTTCAGTATCTAAACCTTGTGAGGCATTCCATTGGTATTCAAAGACTTTGATAATGAGATAAATAATCCCACAGGCAACAGCACCCCAAAGCCAGTTAGCACTTTGCTTGCGTTTATTCTCACGGATTGCCATAACCGCTCTGACCACAAAAAAACTACTGGTTAGCATAATCAGTGTATTAGTTGTACCTGCTAATGTATTGAGCTTTGTAGGGCCTTCATAGAAAAGTTCGGGGTTATGTACTTTCGCTAAAAAATAGACGATAAACATAATCGCAAACTCACTCATTTCTGCCAAAATAGCAAACCAAATTGCCATGCTACCAGGGATATTTGACTTCTTTTGAGTGAAGTTTAGCTTTTCAGGTGAAGGTTCTGGTGGAGTCATATATGAGATGGGGATACTGTTCATTTTATTTCTCAACTCCCAGTAAATTACCAATAATTGGAAATCTAAAGTTTTTTTCATTAATTGCTTTGCTAAAACCTAAAATACCGAAAAACATAAAAATAGGGACAATAACCATAAGATAAATTTCAGCCATCAATAAAGCCTGAACAGATGCAAAACCCGTGGTACTAAAGGCAATAATAGCCAGTATGATTGCAATACTAGTCGTAATCGTGCTTCCCCATAAGGCTTGTTTTATATGATTTTTACTGACCTGTGATGCATTTTGATAAGCTAAAAAATAAAGCCCCCATAGAATGAGATAGACAATGCCAATAAACAATAAATTTGCCATAAAAAAAGCCATTGCCACAGCACCCGTATAATCATGGCTAAATTTTTCTTTGTATCGTTGATCATCCATTCTCTAATTTCCGATTTTAGCGCGAACGACTTCCATTAACGCTTCAACCGTTTCTTCATCATCAGTCAGTGGCTCGATAATAGCGGCTCGACAGGCATCAATCGGTGCAAATCCTGCCTTAATTAAGGTGGCTGCATAAACTAATAATCGCGTTGAGGCAGACTCTTCTAAATCATGATCTTTTAAGGCACGCAGGGAATGAGCCAATTCTATTAATAGCATTGCCGTTTTATTATCAATATTCGTTTCTTTTTGAATAATAATTGTTTCTGTGGCGACATCGGGGTAGTCAAAACGCATTGAAATAAAACGCTGACGTGTTGAGGGCTTCATCCCTTTGAGTAAGTTTTGATAACCAGGGTTGTAAGAGACAACTAGCATAAAATCTTTAGGTGCTTTTAATAACTCACCTGTACGTTCTATGGGGAGAAGACGACGATCATCAGATAAAGGATGAAGGACGACCGTTGTATCTTTACGTGCTTCAACCACTTCATCTAAATAACAGATAGCCCCTTCTCTAACGGCTTTTGTCAGTGGACCATCTTGCCAGTAAGTTTCGCCATTACCAATTAAATGTCTACCAACAAGGTCTGATGCAGTTAAATCATCATGACAAGCGACGGTATAAAGTGGGCGGTCTAGTTTAGCAGCCATATATTGTATAAAGCGTGTTTTACCACAACCTGTCGGCCCTTTTATTAATAAAGGCAGTTGGTTATTGTAGGAATGCTCAAATAATTCAACTTCATTATTTTGTGGCTGATAATAAGGGGTATTGCTCATAATATATGCTCTTATTAATTGTCAGTGATTGATGTATCCAGTACTAACGGCAAATTTTGCGGTCATCATATCCATTGTATTTACATGTTGAGTAAACCATGTTGGCCAAAATGAAAAAATATAATCGTGAATTAGGCTAATATCTTGCTCTTTAACCCATGTATTGATTATTTTCTTCATTCTTTCTAAGGCAATTTGATGTTCTTTTTTATGAATAGCATAGGCTGGAAAACCAATCTCTTTCATTAATTTATCTTCACGTTCAAAGTGTTTAATTGTATGTTCTAACCATCTGTTAAGTATTTTGCTAAGGGAATCTTGTATATCTATTTGGGTATTATTAATCATTAGTGTATTTACAATCTCACCTATTTTTTCAACTATTTCAAGCTCTTCAAAATGGGTATTATTCATAAAATTTAGTGCAACTTTTGGAATGCTTTCTTGCTTTAAAGTTATTGTGGAAGTGGAAATAGTCATAAATTATCCTTACTAGAATCAAAATAAAGAGTTAAAGGCTAAATAAATAGATGATGGCAATTGACGAGGTAACTCCCCATAACCAGCCATACATTATAATACGCCATAAAAGTGATACTCCGCGTAGCTCCATAAAATCACGAATAATCAAACTACCTTTAATTACAGCGGTTAATAATAAAATGAATACACTAAGTTGCCCACTAAAGCCAAGCTTTCCTAGGACATAACTCGATACTGTTAGTATGACCATTAGCAACCATAGAGTATGTATATTATTGTGATTGAGACTTTTCATTATATTCATAGTTATTTCATCGTATAATGTAAACTAAGGGAAAAAGAATAATCCAAACAAGATCAACCATATGCCAATAAGATGCTCCTGATTCAATACCAATATGATTTTCAGCGTTGTAATAACCACGTTTTGCTTTAAAAATAATAGCGATTAAAATAATCATCCCTAATATTACGTGTAAAAAATGAAACATTGTGAGGGATAGGTAAAACATATAAAAAGTGTTTGTACTAAGTGTAATACCTGAAGAAAATTTGTCATAATATTCTAATGATTTTAATACTAAAAAACCTGCTCCAAAGGCTAAGGCTATATTTA
>JALVEA010000226.1 GCA_027008665.1 Thiotrichaceae bacterium
TTAAAAAATGGGTAATCGCTTCGGTGCTTGCTTGTATAGTTCTTTCATCTACCGCGTATTTTAATGTTTTTGCTTTTGAAGGCCAGCTAAAAAAAGCGGTATGACCTGCTACTTTTAAATCAAAACCAATTTGCGCTGCCCTAATTGCCGCGTCTTTAAAGGAGCTATTAAAACCATGTAAGAAAATTAGCGCATCTTTTTGATCAATATCATTTTTAAGAAACTGATTATTTAAAACTTGCCAGAAATTATCGGCATTTTTAGCAATGTGGATTTTATTCAGTCGTAAATGATCATCGCCTTTAAAGTCCAGACTAGCCCAACGCTTCCACCATGATCGACCTGTTTCTCCAAAGCGGTGAGTTTTTGGGACTTCTACATCACAACGACCATAATAGACCGTGGTTGCATCTTCGGCTTGTTGACCGGTAAATCCTTTTGATAAATCATTGCTATCTAGTGGTTTTCTATTGGTTCCAAACCAAACAGGGTAAAGATGCGACTTATCTTCTGTTTTATCTCCCCTTTCGGTAATAATATCATCGCCTCTTGAATTATCTTGTGCTGGTGATAAATGATTTTTGATCCACTGTTTTGATTGCGGATATTGGTAGAGCAAATCAATAATCTGTTGGATTATTTGCTTATCTTCTGGCTTATCTTTTGCCTGCTGGATTAGCTTTTTTAGCTTTTTTTTCACCAGCATTGCTTCTGATTCAGGGCTGATATGAGAACTTAAAATAGGGAGTATTTTTTTGGCTAGTTTTATTATTTCTTGGTTATTCATAGGGAGTCATTTATTTTTGTTTCGTTGCCAGTGAAACTGTGCAAGTATTCTGGGATAGAAAAAATGAGGAAAAAATCGGTAATCTTCATATATCTAAAAAGTAGTTTACACTTTTTTTAGTAGGCAAATCTAGGACACCCATAATTATAGTGATTAATTATGAGTGTCCTAAATATTCCTACTTCCTCTGTCATTTAGGAAAATGGAAGCAATGCTTTAGCTTTGCCCTTTCCCGATGTCGCTGAAGCCTTGGTGCTAGTAAAAATGGAATCCAAGCCTAGGCTTGGACTCCTGAGGTTTACATGGCTGGAGTCGTCGGTATAAGTTACGAGGTCGGAATCTCGTAACTAGGAAAATGATTATCTATTAATTTTAATCATAATCATGCCTGTAGCTGTGCCTCCATTATCATCATCTACACTGAAGTTGATTCTATCTTCTGTGGCATTTTCTTTGGGTGTGTAGTAGAGGGTGAGGTTGCTAAAAGTTAAGCTGCCTGATAAGGCTTCAGCGGTTGCAATGCTGAGGGTGTCTTGATCTATATCAGTAATAAAAGGGGTTAAATCAAGGGCTGTTGTTTCTCCTGTGGTGAGGGTAAAGGGGGGAATATTTGAAATAATAGGGGATGAATTTGTATATATAGAGCCACTGACAAAAACTGTAGCTGTATCACAGTTATCATAAGCGTCACAGACTTTATATTCAAAGCTATCCGATCCTTTATAGCTCTCAGCGTCGGGTATAAAAGTAATTTCCTCTTTTGAAGCAATGGCTGTTCCATAGGCGGGTTGCTTGATAATTGAAACGGTTAATGAATGTCCTTCGCTATCTGAATCATTGGCAATGACATTAAGTGTGACACCTGTACTGCCTGCATCGACTTGCATATAGTCATCGCTGGCTCCTAGATGCTGTTCTGTTTGTTTTTTAATGTCGATGGTGACTAATGCGCTTGCTGTGTGGCCGTGATTATCGGTTGCTTCATAGCTAAAATAATCTGTTTTATTCTCATTGCTATTGGGTTGATATTGAATTTTATTACCGACAATAGTTGCTGTTCCGTATTGTGGTTGTTCTGAAATACGCACTAATGACAAAGCGTCTCCATCTGCATCGCTATCATCTTCTAAAACAGAAATCATAACCGAAGCATTACCATAAACTGCTGCGTAATTAGGGCTAATTACAGGCGCAGTATTTGTAGTTGCTATTACCTTTACTAATACAGTTGCCATTGCTTCATGACCTTTGCCATCAAAAACGGTATAGCTAAAAGTATCCGTTCCACTAAAGCCAGCATTTGGGGTATAGATTATTTCATTGCCATTTTTAGTGACCGTACCGTAGATAGGTTGAGATACGGTTGCTAAGCTAAGCGTATCACCATCAGCATCGCTATCATTGCTAATAATATTATGGGTTACAGGTGTATTAATAGTGGTTGTTAATTCATCATTCACCGCAATCGGCGCAACATTAGCATTGGCAATATCGTTAGGAATGGTGATTCTAACCATTGCTGTTTGCTTATTGCCGTTGCTATCTTGAACTTCATAGCTAAATTTATCTTCACCACTATAATCAGCTTTTGCAATATAGCGGATTTTTCCATTTTCAATGCTTGCTGTACCGTGCGCGGGTGCTGCCACAATATCTGTTAATAGCAAACCTGTCCCGTCATTGAATAGTACATCTAATAGGCTATCACGATTAACTAAAGTATAGTCATCATCAACAGGGGCAACGATAGGTACGGTTTGAGTTTGATAGGTATCAACGCTACGTTTATGACGAATAGGGTTATGTAGGGCGCGTTTTATCCATAAAGGAGCGCTTTTGATTTCTTCTGTTTGCCAGATAAAACGCGCAGGTACTGCGGCTACTCCCGCTCGCCCTGGTGTTCCTGCTCTACCTGGAATGCTTTTCGTTGCTGGTGAAATTAATACATTTTTGTATTCTGTCTTATAAGCCTTCTTTTTAGTGACTCGTTGGGTAACATATTCTATATCAACACGTCTATTTTTAAACCCAGATTCTGGTCCATTTGGATATTTAGGATGCCCCTTACCCAGCCCTTTTGAAATTAAATGTGCAGGATTAAAGCCTTGTTTAATAAGGAATTGCTTAACCGTTCGTGCGCGTCGTTCAGATAAGATTTGATCAT